>CAZJXN010000080.1:0-13614 GCA_964549655.1 uncultured Saprospiraceae bacterium | reverse complement strand
CCTTTTCCAAATTCTGGGTCAGGCACATTTCCTTGATGGATAAATGGATAGCCAAAGTGCATACCGACTTTCGTCGCGTGGTTCAGTTCACAACCGGGTACATCATCGCCCATCATATCGCGTCCATTGTCGGTGAACCACATTTCTTTCGTCTGTGGATGCCAAGCAAAACCGACCGAGTTGCGAATGCCGTGCTGCACCACTTCCATCCCCGTTCCGTCAGGATTGATGCGAGTCATAGAGGCATACACTTCTTTTTCTGATTTACAAATATTACAAGGTGCGCCTACCGGCACATACAGTTTTCCATCGGGTCCAAATGCAATGTACTTCCAGCCATGATGCTCATCGGCAGGATATTTATCATACACGACTTTTGGCGCTGGCGGATTGTCTAAATTCGCTTCAATATTATCAAAACGAATAATGCGACTTACTTCTGCTACGTACAAATTTCCATCGCGGAAAGCCACGCCGTTTGGCATTTTCAAGCCGGTTGCTATTTTATATTGTTTGTCAGCGCGCATATCGCCGTCCGTATCTTTAAGCGCATAAACACTTCCCTCATCTCGTGTACCCACGAAAAGTGTGCCATCTGGCGACAACGCCATCGAGCGGGCATTCGTCACGCCCTCAGCATACGGTGCGATTTTAAAACCTGCGGGCAATTTTATTTTATCCAAAGGCAACTTATAAGTCGTACCTGTGGAATCATTATTTTCTTCTGTCGGCAAATCCGGCTTCTTGGAAGGCGGATTGATTTTGCCGCAGCTAACAGCAAAAAGTATAGTAAAAAGGGTTAAAAAGAGAGGGAATTTCATAAGGCGATGTTTTTTGAATTGGTAAATTTTGTAATAACCAAACTTATTTGGTTAAATAGCACTCGACAAGTTCAATAATTATAAGCATTGTAACAAAAGGATGACTATGTAGTTCAGGCTTTTACACTCAAGTAGGCTAAACCAAAAAGGTAGGCTGTTATTTTATACAAACCAAACAAGTTTGGTCATTACCGTATAAAATTCGCTAAATCCGAAAACGTCTCTACATATTTTTTTGCCATCGCCTTATCCGCTCGAACGCCATAAATATACGGCACGATAAACGCGCTGCCAATACCTTTCCCTATAAGTTCCTGCCGCAATTGCTGCGCTTGCGCGAATGTCTGCACTGCGCCGACCGTGTAACGCAAGTATTCAAATGTAAGCGTTTTTTCAACCATCGGATGTGGATATTTTAAGAGCAATTCGCCTTTATATTCGCTCTTGACAGATACAATTTGAATTTTATAATGTAATGGTTGATGTAACATGGGGTCAAAAATCCCTATATTTCCGCCTTTGGATGTAAATTCTGGGGTTTCCATTACTTCTAACGTCATGGCGTATGCTGCATTTTGCATTCCAACATTTTCTGTTGGAAGCGCGCCTCGCATGAATAATAGTTCTGCTGCAATGCCTTTGTCCACCAAGTATTTTGCCGCTTTCTCTGCGTTCGTGATGGCACGGTACAATCCGCTGGATGGGGTAGAAGGATTTAGCGCGTAGACCGTTAGTACCAATTTTTGTGCGGATTGCTCGGCTATTGCAAGACCCATTTGGTCGAGTAAGCGTTTGTTAGCAGTTGTAAATAAATCGCTTTCTGAATTAAAAAATAAAGTATTGCCGTTTTCTGTTGGACTGCGGTCAAAATCTTCTTCCGTTTCCGTTGGCGTTTCTTTTTCTATAACTTTTACAGGCGTTTCTATTTCGACGATTCGAGGTGATGCAGCAGTCGGCGCGTCTTGTTCTGTCAAATAATCATTAAAATAAGCAATATATAAATCGCGCTGTCCCAATCCATCTTTCCGATTCGAAGATAAGAAGCCAGTAAATCCATCATTGGACAATCGAAAATGCGCATCATCTGCCGAAGAATTAATGGGCAACGCGAGATTTTTAGGCTCTGACCAGCGTTGCACTTCTGCTACATACATGGTTTTGAAAACATCCAATCCACCAATGCTGCGTTCGCAGTTGTCAGAACTGAAATATAAGGTTTTACCATCGCGGCTCAAAAAAGGCGTAGTTTCATCATAAGGCGTATTGATGTCCGTTCCCAAATTTTCCGGCTCTGTCCACCTGCCATTTCGGAGCGCTGTTTTATAAATATCCAATCCGCCCTGACTATCAGAACGACGGCTGGCAAAGAAAATCAAAGTATCGTTATAAAAATGAGGCGACTCGTCACCGGCTTGCGGATTAACGGGGGCTTGAAGCGGGTCAGAAGTCACTAATCGTTGGTCGGCAGGTCGAAATGTATCTACGATGATTTCACCTTTTGTTACATCCAAACCTTTTGAGTAAATAAGTGCTTGTCCGTTTTTACTAAAATCTAATAAAACTTCATGGCGCGGACTATTAAATTGATACGGCATGGGCTGCACATTTACCCAATTCCCTTTTTCATTACTACAAAAAAACATATCGCTAAAATACTGTCCGGCGCGTTCATCAGCTTTGCCCTGTGCGTTGCGCTTGCCACCAGCATTACCCTCCCGAATGGATGAAAAATACAGGCGGTCTTCATAATTCGGACTTATTACAGGTGCAAATTCGTCGTATTTCGTGTTGACTTGCGCCCCTAAAGTTTCTACAAATGCCTTGGCAGGTTGGTATTGCAATTGTTGTCCGTTGGCACAGCGGCGAATCATATCCGCGATTAAGCGACGGGTGCTTTGGTCGGCGGTCGCACTTTTTAGATATATTTTATAATGGGCTGCCGCTTCCATGAATTGATGTCGAGCATGGTAAATTTTACCCAAATAAAACCAACATTCCGGGTACGGCGACTTGTCATTTTCCGTCAAGGTTTTTAAAATATCGAGTGATTCATTGAGTTTATTGAGTTGAAAATAGCAAAGCGCCAGCAGGAATCTACCTTCCTCGTCCGTGCGGCTGAGTTCGCGGGAATTCAAAATCGTGGTAAGGGCATCTTCATACCGACCCGCTGCAAAAAATTCTTTAGCACGGCGTTTCAGTTCCGTCGCAGGCTGGCTCCAACTCGCTATACTCCAACCCATTAGCACGATTAAAAAAATCCATCTCATTGATTGACAATTTTTTATACAACGATATTGACTGATTGAATAGTACGTGTGGAAGTTGGCGTTTGGATGACGAAGATAGGTATTTTGGGGGAATAGGAGGATGGGGCGATAGGGTGATAGGAGGATAAGAAGATGGGAGTATAGGAGGATCTCGTCTTGCAGGACAAGTTAGGAAAATAAAATCCCCAATAAAAGCCGCACGGTCGGCAGCACTTTTTCTGCTCGGTCAACATCATAATCGGAGGATTCAACTAAAATCGTGGATTCAATAGGCTGTTGCGCTTTTTGCAATATTTTTGCACGTTCGCTATTACTAAAATCGCTGAACGCACGGCGTAAAAGGGGTAAAATTTGGTCGAAATCAGTCATCAGCAATGTACTCACCCAGTCATTCAGCACGAGCCAAAGCGGTGGATGATGTAGCAACAACAGTCCGCTGCCTTGCAAAAAACCTTCGAGCCATTGCGTGGCAGCCACAGGCGTATCGGCAGAGGACAATGCATAATGTAATAAATTTCCGGTAATCATTACATTCAACACTTCTTTATCAAATAACAAGCGCGTGCCGACGCCTCGTAATAATTCATGCGTGCCAGCCTGCTGTATCATTTTTGTCAAACATTGCAGCCACGCAGCCGTGTGCTCTTCCCGATTGAATAAAGCCAGGGCTTGATTTGTATTTAAAATTTGTTGTAAAAAGATATTTGCCAAATCATCATCTATACTCAAAACAGCCGCCGGTAAACTAATGCAAATGCGTGGAATCAATTGATTGACAACCTTTTCGACAGCGGTGGCATCGGTTTTGCGCACATTGCCATAGCGAAGAATGCGGATGAGCGGTTCCAAAGCGTCCATCAAATATTGCACATCGGTGGAGCGTGCGGCGGCATTTTGCAATTGTTTTAATAATGGCTCAACGGCTTCGCGCAGGTCTGCTTGTAGCACTTCTTCCGTCAATGTGGTCAACGACACCAATCGTGTTTCTTCGCTTGCTTTTTTGATTACAAAATGTACGGCAGCTTCATACACCGTGCTGCCCCACATCCCAGCTTCGATGAGGCGCAGCGCGAATTCCAACTGCCATTGCAAGGTCCAAAGTTCTTTAAAACTACCTTTCTGATTGTGGGAAGCAGGTTGTAACGTACCCCAAGGAATGTCTAAAATGCGTAAGCGGTGTAATAAATGACTGGCAGCCAATTGATTGTCGGTGCGCAAATCCAATGCTTTTTCAACTTTTCCGGTCGTATTATAAGCAGAAGTCAGCCGAACGGTTTTAATCTGTTTTTCTAAATCTTTTTGCAACGGCGCAGCGATATGGTGCGGTACTTTTCCAATTACATCGCCTATTATCAATTGATTTTCAATGACTTCCAACATTCCTTGATTGCCTCGGCATAACACCGTGACCGCACTTTCCCGCAATTCCACCTGTCCTGCAATCGGCAAATTTCGTAAAGTAGCCAGCGTATTTGCCAATCGAATCGCTTCAATTACATCGGCAGCAGAGGTGTCATATTTTTCCTTTCGTAGGAATTGCGCGGCTTTTGACATCCAACGAGTTGCGGCTTCTGCGTGATTTTGAAATAATAATTCGTACCAAGCCGGAGAAAGTACACCTGCCGAATAGCCGCTTTGAAATGCCAATCGCTCGTAACTCCATGGAATCCAAGTGGCTTCGGTCGCAAGTTTGGGCAGATTTTTCATTATCGCAGCATCGTCGCTTTTTTTGAACGTATTCCAATTTTGTAAAACAGGCGCGTGCCAAGCACCACACACGACCGCGATGTTTTGAAAATTTTGTACGGCTTTGCGAATGGCGTTGCGCATGTAGGCTTCCCGCAAAAGGGTTTCCGTGGTTTCGGGACGTTGAATGGCTTCGCGCAATTCGGTCATCATTTCCAAAATCACACTGAAAACGGCGGTTTCATTGGCAGCTTGTTCAAACGTTACTTCCCACCAGCGTTCGCTGTCGGTGTAGCCGGCGAGGGTGGCGATGTAGGCGATGGGGTCATTGGAAAAGGAGGATGGGAGGATAGGAAGATTGGAGGATGTAGGCTCGAATTGTAAATTGATTTGTTTTTCAACGGCTTGTTGGTTTTTGATAGCGAAGGCATTTTGCATGGGCAAATCCATGAGGGTAATGGGAATGTCATTTTTTAAACCAAAATGGATTGCTTGCCATTCAGGAGAAAATTCGGCAAACGGGAAGTAGGCGGCTTGCGCCAAATCTTTTGGATTGTATAATAAAATAGCAACCGGTGGAATCAGTTCCGCATTTGCAACAGAAGCAATAATCTTTTGCGCGTCGGCAGGACCTTCGATGAGGATGCAATCGGGTTGAATTTCTTCTAACGCTTTTTTCAGACTCTGCGCTGAGCCAGGACCATGATGCCGTATGCCGAAAATAGTAACCACCTGTTTATCAATTAATAATTAAAAATGAATAATTAAAGAATGTAAATCAACGTTTTAGTTATTTTAAATACAAATTCATACGCTTTTTAGACTTGTTTTATCTCTACTGATATTACATCCCTCCAAACATAATTGGAACGCCCCGACCAAGTCGGGGACACGGATTTTTATCTCAATTAAAAAACGATAAGTTACATTAAAAGCTATTCAAATTTGCTATCAAGAGTGCGTGAAAATAAATCCGCGAGAATCCGCTAAATCCGCGTCATCCGCGTTCCAATTGGGGTCGCTTGGCAAGTCATAGTAGGCATTTTATTTATTTTAACAAAAAAACTACATATTTACAACAACTATTCACCGGTGTTGCTTCGTTATGGAAATCACAGAGAAAAGGTTGATTATCAACGAAAAAAGTCCGAACTTAGCGTTTTGCAATCGCGTTTTTGGGGATGGCACTTTTTAAAACGTTGGTTGTCAATTGATTGGAAATAAATTGATGAGAAAGAACAAGCTTTTCACGACACAAAAGCTTAAAGCGCACGCTATGACCTATCCAAAAATCATCGCGTTGTTCGTAACACTATGGACATCGCTGGTATGTTTTGCCCAACAAGTAGACGAAAAAGAGGTACAACTCCAAGAAAAATTCATTGACGCCAGTCGAGAACATATTTTAGGGAATTATGAAAAAGCAGCTACTATTTATGAAGGCATTTTAAAAGAGGACCCAACAAATCACGCGGTCGCTTACGAATTGTCACGTATTTATGACACGCGCGACGACGCTGAAAAATCGCTTCGTTATATCAAGCAAGCCATTGCCAACGCGCCTACCAATGACTGGTATCGCCGTTTTCTCGCCGACGTGTATCAAAAACAAGGTAAAAATGTAGAAGCCGCTCAATTGTATGAAGAATTGGCAAAAAAAGAGCCAAATAATGAGTATTTCTACCAGCGCTGGGCGTATTTTTTGGTGAAAGCCAATGATATTAACAAAGCCTTGAAAGTGTATGATGAGTTGGAAAAACGCGCCGGCGTAAATGAAGAAATAGTGCGCCGCAAACACGCGCTTTACGTGGGTACGGGCAATAACAAAAAAGCAGCGGAAGAAATTGAACACCTCATCGCAGCCTATCCGAGTACCGTTGAACATTATCACTTATTAGCAAGTTTTTATGAACAGATTGGAGAACCGAATTTAGCTTCTCAAGTGTATCAGCGGGTTTTAAAAATCACGCCGGAGGACGCGCGCGCTACAATGGCACTCACTCCTAAATCTCCGAATGCTGGACAAAATGGCGATATTCAATACATCGAATCTTTGCGCCCAATTTTTGAAAAACCAGATGTCAATATTGATTTAAAAATAAGCAAACTGCTGCCGTTTATAACCAAAGTAGCCGATACGGGTGATAAAAATCTGGCAACCGCCGTGCTGCAATTGACGCAGGTTTTAGAAACGGTACACGCCGATGATGCCAAAGGATTCGCGGCTTCTGGTGATTTGTTGTATTATTCGGGCGAACCGATGAAGGCACTCGAAAAGTATAAAAAGACGCTGGAATTAGACGATACGGTATTTTTGGTGTGGGAGCAAGTGCTGCATATTTATTTGGAGGCAAAAGACTTTACCAACCTGCGAAAAACTTCTGACGAAGCACTGGATTTGTTTCCAAATAAGGCATTTGTTTATTATGTAAATGGCGTTGCAAATGATGAATTGAACCGGCAAGAAGATGCCCTGAAATCCTTGGAACAAGCCAGACTGATGGTCGGAAATAATGCCAAACTTTTATCTGAAATTCACATTCGCAAAGGATTGGTTTATAGCAGTTTAAAACAAAATGACAAGTCGAATGTAGCTTTTGAAGACGCGTTAAAGCTCAATCCGAAAGCACCGGAAACGCTCAGTTCCTACGCTTACAGTTTGGCAACGCGCGGTGAAAATTTGGAAAAAGCGAAAACGATGGCAAAACAAGCGAACGATTTGGTTCCAAATAATGCACAATATCAGGCTACATACGGCTGGGTGACGTACAAATCCAAAAATTATAAAGAGGCAAAAGAGTGGTTGGGCAAAGCGGTGTCAAATGGTGGGGAGGAAGATTCAGTGATTTTAGAACATTATGGCGACGTGTTATTCCAGATGAATGACATAGCGGGTGCGTTGCAAAATTGGACCAAAGCGCAGGAAAAAGGGGGAGCTTCGGAGTTTTTGGATAAGAAAATTGCAGATAGAAGACTTTATGAGTAATCGTGTTTTGTTAGTACATAGGAATAATTTTTGGACTGTCAAATTTTGAACTTTAAACCTATTTGAACTATTTTAAGATTGAACTTTAATTTGTATAGACTGATGTTTATAAAAAATAGTATTTCTTTTAGTTTATTAATCATTTTTGTGTTGACGGCTGGGTGTAGTGCTTCTAAAAAAGCAAAGGTTGGTAAAGTTGATATCAATAGCCCGGAGGCACTGATGAAAATGCTCATCACGAATCAAGTGAATGTGCAATGGTTGAGTGGGCGTGCGAAGATTGATTTTTCGGATGATAAAATGTCCATTGGTGTAACGGCGACGATTCGCATTAAAAAAGACAGCGTGATTTGGGCATCGGTGCGCAAATTGGGTTTTGAAGTGGCACGAGCGTTGATAACAAAGGATTCCGTCTTTATTATTGACAAAATTAATGATACTTACGAGGCACGGGACTTGAATTATTTGGCTAAAGAATACAACGTGCCAGCGAGTTACGAAGCAATTGAAGCCATCTTTTTGGGCAATCCTGTTTTTTTTACAACGACTGGTTTTCAATCAGAATTGAAGGAAAATATGTATCATTTGTTTGGAAAAAGTGCGACGATGGACACGCATTATTGGCTCGACTCCAAAACCCTGCAACTCAACCGAATGCAATTTGAAGAGTTGAAAGATAATCGAGTGGTAAATGTGAAATTAGAGGATTATCAGGCATTGCCGGATAACCAAAAGTTTTCGTATCTTCGTAAATTAGAGATGAATAGCAAACAAACTGGCGCGATAAAAGTAGATATGCAATTTTCCCAGTTGGAAATCAATAGCCCAAAGGACGTACGTTTTGAAAAACCACAAAGATACACACGCGGCTCGAACAACGATTAAGTACTCCCTCGTAGCACTGCTGCTGATTGGAATAGCGTTTTCGCCTCTTTCTGCCCAAAATCGCAAGGATTTGGAGGAGAAGCGCAAGCAATTGCTGGAAGAAATCAACCAGACGAATACGCTGCTGGACAAAACCAAAAAAGACAAAGCCCGTGTGCTTGACCGTTATTTTGCGTTGCAAAACCAAATACAAAAGCGGCAACGCCTCATCAAAAATCTGCGCACCGAAATTCAATCTGCTGACCTCAATATTGTACAAGCCAATCAAATTTTAGTTACTTTAAAAAGTGATTTGGGTCGTCTCAAAACGGAATACGTTTCTACAATGCGAACCGCTTTGCGCCACCAAATGGGCAATAGTATGGTACTTTTCCTCTTTTCTGCTGATAGTTTTAATAATGCTTTTCAACGCTGGCAATATATTCGACAATATTATCGCTATCGAAAAAAACAGATGGAGGATATTTTGGCGACGCAAGAAGAACTGACGCGCAAAGCAGCCGAACTCGCCCAAAAGAAAACAGAAAAACGCAAACTCCTTGACGCTTCGCAGCAGCAACAATCTACGCTCAATGTAGAATTGGCAGATAAAGACCGGCTGGTAAAAAACTTGAAAACCGATGAGAGTAAGCTCATCACGGAATTGACGCGTCAGCAGAAGTCGCATGATGACCTGAATCGAACGATTGAAAATGTGATTCGCACCGAGATTGCAAAGAAGAAAAAAGAGTCACGTAAGCCGGAAGCCTTGTCTCCCACCACGGAAAAAGAAGAAGCGCTTGCAGCAGCAGACATCGGTTTATCCAACGATTTTCGGTCTAAAAAAGGAAAATTACCTTCGCCCGTAGCGCAAGGGCACGTCACGCGTCCGTTTGGCACACAGCCGCATCCGACGCTTAAAGGTTTGAAAATCAACAACAACGGTGTAGATATTCGCACCGATAATTCTTTTGAAGTCAACTCTGTATTTGATGGAACGGTGGTCGGCACGCAATTTGTACCCGGCTATCAAAACACCATTATTGTGCAACATGGGCAGTATTATACGGTCTATTCCAATATTGAAGAAGTGCTGGTGAAGCGCGGCGAGAAAATTACCGCCAGTCAAGTGATTGGAAAATTGAGTCAAGATAAGCCGGAAGTGCATTTTGAAGTGTGGCGGGAGAAAGAGCGGTTGAATCCGATTGGATGGATAGTGCAGTAGGTTGGAAGGATGGAATGCTTGTCCGCCTCTGGAGGATTGGAATCAAAATGGGAACTTTGATTTTTATTTGAATATAAATTGGAACTATAAATAAAAGCTGGGAACAGATAGTATAGAGCGACCGTTTGATAAAGGAAAGAAAAAACACGCATGAAAAACGAATTTACCATCGGAGAGAACGGCAAGAAAGGACTCCAAACCGTGGAGGAAAACGCTGTGTTAGTGGGCTTGATACATGGTGGGCAGACTGAGGTGCAGGTGCGAGAATATCTGGATGAGCTGGAGTTTTTGGCACTCACGGCGGGTGCGCGTAGTGTGAAGCGATTTGTACAAAAATTGCCGCATCCTGATTCTCGTACTTTTATAGGCAAAGGAAAACTGGAGGAAATCGTTGCTTACGTCGAAAAACATGAAGAAATCAATATGGTCATTTTTGATGATGACCTAAGCGGCAAGCAAACGAACCATCTGGAAGAAGAACTGAAAGTGAAAATAGTAGACCGCAGTAGCCTCATCCTCGATATTTTTGCCTCTCGTGCGCAGACCGCGCAAGCGAAAACTCAAGTAGAATTGGCACAAATGCAATATCTGTTGCCTCGGCTCCGCGGTTTGTGGACGCACTTGGAGCGCCAGCGCGGTGGTATCGGAATGCGAGGTCCGGGTGAAAAGGAAATTGAAACGGACCGCCGGATTGTGCGCGATAAAATTGCATTGCTCAAAGAAAAATTAGAAATCATAGACCGGCAGAACGTTACCCAGCGCAAGAATCGGGGTGAACTCATTCGCGTGTCGCTGGTGGGTTATACCAATGTGGGGAAGTCTACGCTGATGAATCTGTTGAGTAAATCGGAAGTTTTTGCGGAGGATAAATTGTTTGCAACACTGGATACGACGGTGCGCAAAGTGGTGTTTGAAGAAGTGCCGTTTTTGTTATCGGATACCGTTGGATTTATTCGAAAATTGCCACACCATTTGATAGAAAGTTTTAAATCTACGCTGGACGAAGTGCGGGAAAGTGATATTCTGCTGCACGTTGTGGACATTGCGCATCCGCAGCACGAGGAACAAATTCGCACGGTGAACAACACGCTGAAGGAATTAGAGGCGTTAGACAAGCCGACTTTATTAGTTTTCAATAAAATGGATTTGTATCGCGAGAAAAATTATGACCCTTTTATTGATGAAGAGGCGAAGGCGGAAATTGAAGAAGGATTACATGGCAGTTTAAAGCATTTGTTTGGACACGATAATATCTTTATCTCTGCCATTGCTAAAGAAAATATAGAAGCACTGCGCGAAAAGATGGTGCAAATGATAAAAGAGCAGTACAAAGTGCGCTACCCGTATCAGGTGAAACAATGGACGTGAAATAGTATTTGGTATTCAGTATTCAGACGCACTATCTATTGGTCTAAGTACTAGATACTAAATACCCAGTACAAAAAAAGGCTACATGGATGTAATATTACGACGCTACGCAGATTTGTTGGTCAATTATAGTTTAGCACTCAAAGAAGGCGAAAAACTCTACGTGCGCACGAGTACGCTGGCAGAGCCGCTGGTGCGCGAAGTGTATCGGTCGGCACTAAGCGTGGGAGCGTTGGTGGAAGTGAATTTTGAGTTCAGAGAGCAGAATCGCATTTTGTTGACAGAAGCCCGCGAGGCGCAATTGCGCTATGTCTCGCCGTTTTTCCAGCAAGCCATAGAAACTTTCGACGCTTATTTGTACATTCGCGCTCCGTTTAACCTCCGGGAAGAACAGAATGTGAATGCGGAGAACGCGCGCATCCGACAGGAAGCTTTGAAAGGTGTGAATCAGACATATTTTGAGCGGACGGCGAGCAAAGCGATGCGGCGCAATTTGTGCCAATATCCAACGATAGCCAGTGCGCAAGAAGCAGGGATGTCATTGGAAGAATACGAACAGTTTGTGTACCAATCGTGCAAGTTATTTGATGAAAATCCGACTGAAAGTTGGCTGCAGGTACGGCGTTCACAGCAACCTATTGTAGATTATTTGAATAAAGCAGATAAAGTTCAGTACAAAGGCGACGGGATTGACATTACATTTTCAACAAAAGAACGAATTTGGATTAACTCAGACGGGCAGGGCAATATGCCTTCGGGCGAAGTATTTTCATCTCCGATCGAAGATAGTGTGAACGGGGTCGTCCGATTTAGTTTTCCAGCCGTTTACATGGGGCATGAAGTGGAAGATGTAACGCTTTGGGTGACAAACGGATACATCGAAAAGTGGGAAGCCAAGCGTGGCAAGGAGTTGCTCGACCAAGTTTTTCAGATGGAGGGCACGCGGCGTTTTGGAGAAGTCGCTATTGGCACGAATTATAGTATCAACCGATTTACCAAAAACATTCTCTTCGATGAGAAAATTGGTGGCACGATACACATGGCGATTGGACAATCTTATTTACAAACTGGTGGTAAGAATCAGTCACCTTTGCATTGGGATATGATTGCAGATATGCGCAATGGCGGCGAAATTCTGGTAGACGAGGAAAAAATATACGAGAATGGACAGTTTTTAATTTAGGTGCTGTATGCTATTGATACTGGATATTATTGATGCTGGATGCCCTTAGGAAAATATCGCGCGCGGCGCAAATATCAGTAAAATGAGTATCTAATTTTATCATTTATTTTCTCCTGTAGGGAATTTATGTATAACTTGCAAAACCGAACCGTGTTATAAACAGTTAAGAAAGACCAACAAACCAATTTTATTACCAAAAACTAACGCTCGAGACCGTGAACACAAACATTGCATTTTTAGAATTGAAGTATGGCAATATTTATGGAGGATTCCCCAACTTTTATGCAATCAGCGAAATCGCTATGCTGGTATTTGAAAAGGAAACCAACAAAATCTTTTTAGAAAGTTGGATCAACAATGCCAACGTGGACATAGTCAACGTATTTGCAAAAGTAAACGAGATGGGACATACCGTAGGCAGAGGCAAAGAGGTGATCAACCTACGAACCGGACGCGTTCGCCCTTTTAATGAGGAGTTCAGGCTGGATGAAAATCAAATTCAGTTTGCACTCCGCAATTTACGTCCTGCAAAATTACCGATTCGGAACTTTCTGATGAAAAATCTTCAGAAGTATCGCTTCCGCGAAATTGTGGTTTTTGATGGGCGTAGAGACATTTTTCTGTGCGAAAAAACCGGTGTGGATTTCAGCCGTTACAATGTAGTAGACTTACAAAAAGACCTCAACAAGGAAACGGAATACCTGTTCTCGCTCAACAAGTTGGCAGTCGTCATTAATTTTGACTTGGATCGTTCCTACTTGCGCTCGCATAATCTAGAATATTGGTTGCACCCGATTGCTGCCAAACAGATTGTACCCAAGTCTGCCGCTTATGATGCCGCACGCCTGATGATGGTGTATAACGAATATTATGACCGGCACGATGACTTCATGATGAAGGCAGCACTGCTCATCAATAAGATACAGAATTCTAAAGTTTAGCACTTTAAAGCAACTCTAAATTCGGCTATCGGTGCAAGCTGGTAGCCAAATTTTTTAAATTGTCAATGTCACAAAAATGAGCTTTTTACAATACGCTTTTTCGTGGAATCTTGCTTTTTATAAGATAACATTACGACTGTTCCACCAAAACGTTGTCACAAATTTTTTTGAAAAAAAAGAAAATATATCCCTCTAATTCATTTTAGATACTATATTTGCACATATTTTATATGTTCCCTCTCTTTATCAATACATATTTTTATTTGTACACTA
>CAZJXN010000079.1:0-25137 GCA_964549655.1 uncultured Saprospiraceae bacterium | reverse complement strand
TACTCTTTATTTGGGCTTACTAATGTTCCGTAATCTATTGCTGATGGAATGTCAACTTCAAATAGATATACGATACCGCTTAAAGGCGGTTTCTCTTATATAATTAATGTTGTCCCTAAAATCTACTTTTTTCATTCAAGAGAGAAACAAAATCTACATTAACGCAATATCGCCTATACATTCTATTAACGAATATACACTCAAAAAAATATCATAATATCCCAATATCATAATTACCTTCCCATCCAACCCCCGTCCACCGTCAAAATCGTGCCATGCACATAATCCGCTGCTGCCGAAGCCAGAAAAACCGTCGCACCTTTGAAATCATCCGCTTCGCCCCAGCGTCCGGCGGGAATGCGGGCGAGGATGGATTCGCTGCGTGCCGCGTCATTGCGTAGGGCTTCCGTGTTGTCGGTGGCGATGTAACCCGGCGCGATGGCGTTGACGTTCACGCCTTTGCCTGCCCATTCGTTGGCGAGGGCTTTGACCAAGCTGCCGATTGCGCCTTTGCTCGCCGCATAGCCTGGGACGTTGATGCCTCCTTGAAACGTGAGCAGCGACGCCGTGAAAATGATTTTACCCGCACCGCGTTCTACCATGCGCTTACCGATTTCCCGACTCAGGATAAAAGCCGCATTTAAATTGGTTTCTAATACCGTGTCCCAATATTCGTCGGGATGTTCGTGGGCAGGTTTGCGCAGAATGGTACCGGCGTTGTTAACCAAAATGTCAATGATAGGGAAATCGTTTTGTACTTGTTTTATAAAATTATACAATTGCTCGCGTTTGCTAAAATCACATTGATAAGCTTTAAAATTCCTACCCAAAGCTTTCACTTCCGTTTCAATCGTGCTGCCTTCCAATTCCAAAGAAGCGGAAACGCCAATAATATCTGCGCCTGCTTCTGCCAGTGCCAAAGCCATTGCTTTGCCGATGCCGCGTTTACAGCCGGTGACGAGGGCGGTTTTTCCAGTCAGGTCGAATAAGTCGAGTAGTGCCATATTTTAGTATTGTTGAATTAGTTTGGTTATAATTTCGCAATAATCAACAAAGATGTTGAGAAATCCAAAAGTCTATTGAGTTTCTAATAAATTTTTTACGTCCTGCAATTGTCATACAGAACCCGCACAGAATAAAGCTTACCCATCTTCTCAATTATCCAAAATATTCTTTTTCTAAAAAAAATTTGAGCAAATATTTTGTGGTATCCAATTATTCTATAATTTTGCATTGAAGAATTTAAATTTACTATTGTTGAATTTGAAAATATTTATTCAATGAGATGGTATGTTACTAACCTAAACCAATTTAGACGGGCTATGCTACTAACAGGAATATTCCTATTAATTTCTAGCGCAGCAATTGCCCAACAAACGATTACCGGCAAGGTGACCGACGAAAGTCAGGAGCCTTTAATTGGTGTAAACGTCGTTGTGAAAGGAACGAATAACGGCGCAACGACGGACGCGGAGGGACGCTACACGCTTTCCGTTCCGACGAACGCAACTGCCTTGATTTTTTCTTACATCGGCTTTGCAGAACAGGAAATTTTAATCGAAAATCGCTCGGAAATCAGCATCACACTTTCGGCTGGCGATCAACGACTGGAGGAAGTCGTGGTGGTAGGCTACGGCACGCAACAACGGAAAGACCTGACCGGTTCGGTGGCATCCATCAAAGGTCAGGAAATTTTGCAAGTGCCTTCGCTCAACGCCATAAAATCCATGCAGGGCTTGGTAGCTGGCGTGGATATTGTGTCCAACAGCAACGCGCCTAACGCTTCGCCCGTTATTCGCATACGCGGGAATCGCTCCATCAATGCCGGTAATGACCCATTGATTGTAGTGGACGGATTACCTTTTTCGGGTAGTTTGAATGATTTGAATACCGGAGATATTAAATCGGTCGAGGTTTTGAAAGATGCTTCGGCGACGGCTATTTATGGGTCGCGCGGGGCAAATGGAGTCATTCTTATCACCACCAATCGGGGAGAAAAAGGAATTATCCGAATCAATTACAACGGCTACTACGGCATTCAAACGGCGCTCAATGCCCCCGACCTGATGAATGGTGCGGAGTATGCGGAATTTGTAAGAGAGGCGCAACGCAATGCCACGCCCACGCGCTACAACTCGCCCACGCCTTCCAAAACCTTGGACGAAACCATGTTTTATTTTAGAAATGCTGACGTAGAAGCCTCGGTATTAGGTGCTTATGATGCGAATGGTAATTATGACCCTACCAAAGTGCGCGATTTTGATTGGATAGACGAAGTGACCCGCACGGGTATGCAGCAAGAGCATCAATTGAGCATTGCAACGGGAAATGACCGCAGCCAGACTTCCTTTTCTTTGGGGTATTTCAACAATGTCGGCGTGGTGAAAGGCTTTGATTACGAGCGTTTGAACTTGCGATTAACCTATGATAATCAGATATTTAGAAACTTTAAAATAGGCGGTACGCTGGCTACTTCTATCAACAACAATCGTTCTACCGATAACTTATACGAATTGGGGGGCGCGGTAAATCCGCTTTCGCCGGTTAGAAACGCCGAGGGTAATTTGATACTGGAACCTGCCAGCGACCCGCTTACTTACAACCCACTTATCCGCTACGAGGGAGCCTCTACGGAGGCAGTTTCCAATCGCTTTTATGGCAATTTTTTCGCGGAGTTGGGCTTGTTTGAAGGCTTGAAATATCGCTTGAGTTTTTCGCCTGATTATAGCCTCGTGCGCACGGGGTCGTTCCGCAATTCCTTAGCCAATCAAGGTAGCCCGGCTTCCGCCAGTTATAATACCAATCAGCCTTTCCATTATGTGTTGGACAATGTATTGACCTACGATAAAATCATTAATACCAGGCATAAAATTAACGTAACATTATTACAAAGTATTGAAAAAGACCGTTTTGAGTCGTCGGGCGCGTCAGTACGAGATGTTCCTTATGACCAGCAACAGTTTTACAATATCGGTACTGCCAATGAAGTCGCTTCCATCTCTTCCAGCTTGAGTGAATGGTCGCTCAGTTCAGTCATGGCGCGGGTCAATTACGGTTTTAATGGCAAATATCTACTTACACTGACGGGTCGTTACGATGGTTCGTCGCGATTAGCGCCCGGCAACAAATGGGATTTTTTCCCGTCGGCAGCATTGGCTTGGAATGCTTCCGAGGAGCCTTTTATTCAAAATTTGAACATCTTTTCTGATTTAAAAGTGCGTGCCAGCTACGGCATTACGGGCAACACGGCGATTGCGCCTTACCAAACGCAGGGCGGCTTGGTGCGTACTATTTACGCCAACGAAAACCTACCTGCTTATGGATATCAACCCGATTTGATTATTAATCCGGATTTGGGCTGGGAAAAAACTGGACAAGCCAATATCGGCGTGGATGTTGGATTGTGGGAGGATCGCCTCTCCGCTACTGTGGATGTATATCAACAAAACACAACGGATTTGCTGCTGGCGCGTCAGTTGCCGACGGCTTCAGGGTTTGCTTCGATTGTGGAAAACATCGGTTCCACCCGAAATACAGGCATAGAAGTAGCACTGCGCGGGGTCGTATTTGATGGTCCAAATCGTAAGCTCCGTTGGACGAATCAGGTCACTTTCACTAAAAATAAGGAAGAAATCGTAGAGTTGTACAACGGGAAAGTGGATGACATTGGCAATCGCTGGTTCATCGGTTATCCGGTCACGACTTATTTTGATTATAAAAAAATCGGCATTTTCCAAAATACCGATGCGGACAAAGAATTGATTGCGACGTATAATAAAAATGGCAGCAGTTTTGCGCCGGGTGAAATTAAAATTCAGGATACCAACGGCGACAGCAAGATCAACGCCGACGACCGCGTGATATTAGGCAGCGCAGTGCCGGAATGGTATGGTAGTTTGAACACTACGGTAGAGTTTGGCGGATTTGACCTCAATTTTTTGATTTTTGCGCGGCAAGGACAAACGATTAACGATGGACAAGGCATTTTGTACGAAGGGCGCGAGAACTGGTTAAACGTAGATTATTGGACACCCAATAATCCAACCAACGCATTTCCCAGACCGGTGACGGGCAGAAGAACCCCGCTTTTTGCGAATACATTGGCGTATCAAGACGGTTCTTTTATTCGCTTGCGCAACGTGACGCTGGGCTACCGGCTGCCGGAAGGCTTACTTACAAAACTGCGTGCTTCCAACTTTCGCATCTACGCCACAGCGCTCAATCCTTTGCTGATTACCGATTTCCGAGGCATTGACCCCGAAGGTTCAACGGGCATTACCACGCCAAGTGTCACGACTTATTTAGTAGGGCTTAATCTTACTTTTTAAACAAAAGTCAAAATGTAAAACCGCAAAATGTAAAATGTAAAAGTAGCACGGGCTTTACATAGCGTCCTCTGCGTAAAACGCTGCGCTCTCTGCGGTTAAATTCGCTATAAGGACTATTTCATATAAAGTCTATTATTAAAAACTAAAATTGAAAAAATATCATGAAAAAATATATCTTGTTTTTAATAACCTTTTCTATGTTCCTTTCTTCCTGTGAAGAATTTTTGGACGAGGAACAAATCTCAGGCGTGAGTTATGAATTTTATGATACCGAACAAGGCATCGAGTCTTTAACTTTGGCATCCTACGCACCGTTGCGCATCTGGGCAAATGATCAATATGGACTTAATTTGTCAAATTTAGGAACCGATATTTACACCACCACCCGCGTAGCATCGGGCAATGAATTTCATTTATACACGTCCGATATTAACTCCACTAATTTTAATTTTCAATATTTGTGGGATAATTATTACAAAGGGATTAATTCTTGTAATATTGCGATTAATCGCATTCCAAATGTAGAAGGTGTAAAAACGTTGCTCACAGAAGACGCTCGCAACAAGCGCAAGGGAGAAGTGCATTTTTTGCGGGCTTACTACTATTTTCGACTGGTGCAGACGTTTGGTAAAATTCCGTTGTTGCTCGATGAAAACCTGACCATCAAAACCGACCTGCCAAGAGCGGAAGTATCCCAAATCTACGATGCTATCATTGCTGACTTACAATTTGCGGCTGGCAATTTGCCGACTACCCAAGCCGAGTACGCTCGCGTCACCCGCGCTGCCGCCCAGCATTTGCTCGCCAAAGTTTATTTGACCAGAGGCAGTGCGGTAAAAGAACAACGCGGTCAAAAACCGACGGATTTAGATAGTGCCGCTTATTATGCCGAACAAGTCATTACATTCAAAGGTGGTTTATTACCCAATTATCATGATGCCCGTAATCAGTTGAATGAAAAAAATAAAGAAGCCCTTTTTGCGATACAATTTACGAATAATGTATTAGCGAACGGCAGTGGAAACTGGGCACATTTATTTTACATCTCTCAATACGAAAGTGTTTCTGGCGCAGGTATGGACAGAGATATTGCCAACGGTCGTCCGTTCGTGCGCTTGGTGCCAACGCCCTATCTGTTCAATCTTTTTGACCGAAAAAATGACTCCCGCATTTACAAAGCCTACAAAACGGTCTGGATTTGCAATACCACTACCGAATCGAAAATTCAAAAATGGACTGCCGCCAGTGCGCCCGACCCCAGTCTGGTCGGAAAGCCTAAATTTATGAAAGGCGATACGGCGTTGGTTTTTACTTTTAATACTGGTGTCAGCGATGCGGACATTGCAAAAAAACGATATGTGTGGTTTCCGCGTAACAAATGGACCGACCGGTTTTTTCCGCATTACCAGTATTTTTTAGATCCGACTCGTTCGGGTGTTAATAACTCGGATGGCTATCTGGATTTTCCGTTGCTGTGGCTGGGCGAGTCGTATTTGATTGCTGCCGAAGCTTATGGTAGAAAAGGCAATTATGACAAAGCAGTGCAGTATATCAATGTCGTGCGCCGAAGAGCCGCCTATAAAGAAGGCGAGGTAAAGCCGTTTCATTTTCTGATGGCAGATGGTGGCACACCAGAAGAAGTGACTAAAAGTACCGAAGTGACCATGGAAATTAACGCAGATGCTATCAACAGTCCGGAAAAAATCCGCGATTTCATTCTGGAAGAAAGAGCGCGAGAACTGGGCGGCGACTACGAGCGCTGGTACGATTTGGTGCGCACGGAAACTTTCTTTGAAAGGGTGAAAAAATACAACCCCGCAGCGGTTCCCAATTTAAAGGAATTTCATAAGCTACGTCCTATTCCGCAGACGCATATTGACCGCCTGGCTAAAGCGGGCGCGGAGCAAAATGAAGGATATTGAACAGTCGGCAGTGAGCAGTTGGCAGTTAATGCATGACGAGAAGACCAAGAGAATAAGTGACCAAGTGAAAGATAAAAACGCTGCGTTCTCTGCGCCTCTGCGGTTAAAATAAATCGTAAAATAATTATAAAGAAATGAAAAAACACATTACAATATTACTTTCTCTATTTATTTTCATTGCAAATCATTTACTTGCACAACAACTTATTGACACGAGCCAATCAAGAGTCAAAACAGATTTTAAAATTAATTTGCCTTTTCTGGGAACAGTGAAACCCCGCAGCACCGCCGAAATTGAATCCTCCAATTGGCTCATCGGCTGTGAAACGCTCGACCGCGATTTCGCTGATTATGACCAGTATAAAACCTACATCGCACCGCTGGGAATCAAGCGATTACGAATGCAAGCGGGTTGGAATAAAACCGAAAAAGTCAAAGGCGTGTATGATTGGGCTTGGCTCGACCATATCGTTGATGATGCAACCAAAAGAGGGCTAAAACCTTGGCTACAAACCTCTTATGGCAATGAACGTTATGAAGGTGGCGGTGGTGCAAATCTGGGAGCCGGAATGCCGACTTCCAAAGAAGCATTAGAGGCATGGGATAAATGGGTAGCTGCATTGGTCACGCGTTATAAAGACAAAGTAAAAGATTGGGAAATCTGGAACGAACCTAATTTCGGCGATAATTTAGAAAATACGCCCGAAAAAACCGCCGCTTTAAACATTAGAACAATTGATATCATCAAAAAAATTCAACCCGATGCACGCGTCTCCGGCTTGGCAATGGGACATATTGACTTGGAATATGCCGATGCTTTTTTCAAAATCCTCGCTGACAAAGGAAAATTGAAATTATTTGATAATATGACATATCATGATTATACCTACAACCCCGATTCCCATTATCCAAAAGTAATGAAATTGCGAGCGATATTAGATAAATACGCACCAAATATGCCTTTACGACAAGGTGAAAACGGTGCTCCCTCAGGCGGCGGGAGCGGCAGAGGCGCGCTTTGGGATTATGATTGGACAGAATTGACCCAAGCTAAATGGGACACGCGCAGGATGCTCGGCGATTTGGGACATGATATTGAAACTAGTGTTTTTGGTTTGGTCGAAATGGCTTACACCAATGGTCCGATTAACCGATTGAATTATAAAGGCATCATAAAATCAGATACGACAAAACAAATTATTCACCCCAAAATTGCTTACTATTCCATTCAAAATGTTACGTCTATTTTCGACCATTCTTTACAACGCATTAAAAAAATGGAAGACAAGCATAATAAAAACTTTGGAACCAATAAAAATGATATTTTTTATTCAAAAACGACCGACCGGAATCTCTCGATTTATGGCTATCAACATAAAGTTACTAAAAAACAAATTTTCACCATTTGGATAGATGAGTACATCCCGACGGATTCTAATCAAACGAAAAACGTCACGTTCACTTTTGCCAATGCCAATTTTGATCAGCCCGTTCTTGTGGACATTATCACGGGCGGCGTTTACGAAATTCCTGCAAATCAATGGAGTAAAACGGAAAACATTTACACCTTTAAAGATATTCCTATATATGATGCGCCGATTTTAATTGCAGATAAAAGTCTGATTAAAATGCAATAAATAAGCTTAGGAAACTTTCAAAGTTTCCTAAGCCTCACTCTCTAATTTGAGCATTAATATTTTCTTCTATTTACTTAATCTATTATTAATGAATAAGTATTTTATTAAATCAATTCTATATTTGATAATATGCTCGTCGTATTCCATACAAACCTTTGCCCAATTCATTGATACTTCCCCCGACCGCGTCAAAACACCATTAGAAATCACTTGGAAACGCATTGGAACCCTCCAGCCCCGCAGCACCAAGCAAATTGCATCTTCCCGAATTACCGTCGGCTGTGAAACCTTAGACCGGAATCATACCGATTTTAATGCTTACAAAACCTATTTACCACCGCTCGGCGTGAAAAAAATACGCCTACAAGCAGGTTGGGCAAAATGCGAAAAAGTAAAAGGTGTGTATGATTGGAAATGGTTGGATGAAATTATAAATTTTGCAGCAGCCAATAACATAGAACCTTGGTTAGAAGCCTCTTATGGAAATCCTATTTATGAAGGAGGCGGTGGTACAAATCTTTTAAATAGCCTGATGACCTCGCCCGAAGGCTACGCCGCTTGGGACCGTTGGGTAGAAGCATTGGTAAATAGATATAAAGATCGGGTAAAAGAATGGGAAATCTGGAATGAACCCGATCATCCTGGACAAAAAATCACGCCGGAAACGACTGCCGAACTAAATATTCGTACCGCAAATATCATAAAACGCATTCAACCGGAAGCAAAAATTGCGGGCTTGGCGTTTGCGTCCAACAGCAATATGGAATACCTCGACGCTTTCCTGAAAGTAATCGCCGACCAGCATAAACTCGATTTATTCCACTGGATTTCCTACCACAGCTACACCATGCGACCTGAAGATGCTTATAGCGAAAAACGGGTTTTGGGCTTGAAAAAAGTGATTGAAAAGTATTCAAAAACGCTGCTTTTACGGCAAGGTGAGAACGGTGCGCCTTCCACGTACATTCCCAGTTTTGCGCTGGATAAATATTATTGGACAGAATATACCCAAGCTAAATATGATATGCGGCGTTTGTTAGGTGATTTAGGACATGATATTGAAACCTCTGTATTTACCATTATTGATATTTATTACAATTGGGGTGACCCAAAAACCGCGGTGCTCAACACCAAAGGACTGATTCAATCTGATATTACAATGGCAGCCATTCGACCGAAAGTGGCGTATTATGCGGTACAAAATATCGCTTCTATTTTTGATAATTCACTCGAATTAACGCCGAATTTCAAATTTACAAACACGCCAAATGATTCCATCTCCATCTTTAGCTATCAAAATAAAAATAGTAAAAAGCAAATTATTACACTCTGGTTGGATAAAGAATCGCCTACTAACTCGTTTAAAACCAAAACAATAGATATTACAATCGAAAATGGAAATTTTACTAATCCGGTCTGGGTGGATGTAATGACAGGTCGTGTGTATGAAATTCCTAAAAATCAGTGGAATAAAGTGGGTAATACTTATACGTTTAAAGAGATTCCATTATACGATTCACCGATTTTGATTGCAGATAAATCACTTATTCAATTTAAATAACAAGTAAATGAGCATATTTTAACCGCAGAGGCGCAGAGTTCGCAAAGACAATAATTAACACTTTGCGTCTTTGGTCTCGCCATGGGGCGTGATGAAAATTGTGTACCGTATCGCTGTGACCAATAACAAATCACAAATCACAAATTACATTACATGAACTCCTTACATACACTCGATTATTGGGCAATCGGTATTTACCTCGCACTCATGGCAGGTATCGGGCTATTTTTGGGCAGATTTGTCAAAAATATCGGCGATTATTTCAAAGGCGGCAACGCCATTCCTTGGGTGACGGGCGCTATCAGCAATTTTATGACCAAATTCAGCACCTTTATTTTTGTGGCGTATGCGGGCATCGCGTATGAACACGGCTTGGTGGCGCTCACGCTGATTTGGAGTACGGTCGTTCCAGCCTTGATTGGCGTGGCTTTTTTCGCCAAACGCTGGCGACGTGCGGGTATCATGACCCCGATGGAATTTTTGGAAACTCGTTTCAATGGCTCAGTTCGGCAGCTTTTTTCGTGGTCGGGCGTATTTTTTAAAATCCTAGACAACATGGTGCGGCTCTACGCGCTCGCCATTTTTGTAAAAGCAGCGACGGGTCTTTCCCTTGAAATTTCCATTTTATCATGTGGAATTATTGTAGCATTATACACGATTGCCGGTGGTTTATGGGCAGTGGTTGTGACCGATGTCGTTCAATTTATTATATTAATCGTGGCGACTTTAATTTTAGTGCCATTGACGATACAAGCTGCCGGTGGCTTACCGCAAATGATGGCAACGATTCCTGAACATTTCACCTGGTTTAATGGTCCGAAAGGAATGCCATTATTTATTATGGTGTATTATTTAATGATTTTAGTAAAATATAGCGGTAATTGGACTTTTATTCAACGATTTTACAGTGTGCGCGATGAACGTGCCAGTCAGAAACAAGGTTTATTAACCGCCATCTTTTTCTTTATATTCCCGATTATCTTTTTATTTCCCTCCATTGCTGCTAAAGCCTTGATTCCCAATCTCGAAAACCCAGAGATGGCGTATGTAAGCGTTTGTATGAAACTATTACCAGAAGGCATCATGGGATTAATGGTAGCAGCGATGTTTGCAGCGACGATGTCTGTTTTAAGTGGTGAATATAATGTTACGGCTGGAGTATTAACAAAAGATATTTACCAACGTTTGTTTAATCCGGCTGCGACCGACCGCGAAATGCTTTGGGTAGGACGCTTGATGACGTTGCTTTTGGGCTCGTGCATCACCTTTGGCGCTTTATACGTAGGTGGTTTTGGTGGCGCTTTTGAAGCGAATAAATTATTTACCGGCTTATTTGCTTTGCCGATGACATTACCGTTGGTGCTCGGCATTGCATTAAAACGTCCGCAACCCTGGGGCGCACTCGCTACGGTCATCGTCGGCATGGCAACAGGGTTGATTTTAAATGCGAATAAACAAATCCCTTGGGAAGTAGCCACATTTATTGAAATTATGATATGTTTAGCGGTTTTTTTATTATCGGGCTTAGTTACATCCAAAAATCAAGCGTATTTAAATCGAGTAAATGCCTTTTTTCTTCGCTTGGCAACGCCACTCACCGAAGCAGAAAAACCAATTGCCGACCCAAAATTCCAACGTTCTCTGAGTCGCTTGTACGCAGTAGCATTGGCTATAACCGGCAGTTTATTTGGCGCGATGAGTTTACCATCTTTACAAAATACAAGTGGTCAATTGGCGTTTGGCGCGGGTTTATTTTGTTTAATTGCGGCAGGTATTTTATTATTTAAAAATCGTGCAAAAGTTCCGTTTCAATCTGAATTTGTAGAATAAGTTAATTTCATACATTACTTCGTGGGAGCTTTAAAGCGCTGCTTGGCTCCCCATTTTATTAAAAATTAATAAAAAATATGAATTATTTAAAAGATAAAATCTATTTCATCACCGGCGCATCGGGCGGCATTGGCAAAGCCACCGCTTTACAATTGCTCAAAAACGGTGCTAAAGTCTTCGATTTCAGCCGAAAGCGACAATTATCAGCCGAAGTTTCGCACGAAAACCTACATTCTTTTCGAGGCGATGTAAGTGTAGAATCGGATGTAATAAACGGATTTCAAAATTGCATAGAACGATTTGGAACGATAGATTGCCTGATTAATAATGCCGGAGTAGGTTTAATCTCGCCTGACCTTTCCACCACCGAACTCGACATTTACGACCAGATGATAAATGTAAATATGCGGGGCGTGTTTTTATGCAATCGGGAAGTTTTAAAAGTAATGAAACCGAAAAAACAAGGGCATATCGTCACTGTGATTTCGATGGCAGGGCAACGGACGAATCCCACTGCACCGATTTATGCCGCGTCCAAGTTTGGCGCACGAGGCTTGAGCAGCGGGCTTGCTGACCAGGTTATTAAAGAAGGTATTAAGGTAACCGACGTGAATCCGGGACCAACCGACAGCGATTATTGGGGTGACCGCACCGTGCCGCGCGAGAAATTTTTAAAAATAGAAGACGTGGCTCGTATCATACTATTTGTATTAAATCAACCGGTGGATGTAATAATTCGAGAAATCAATTTTGATAACATGAAATTTTTAGCAGGATGATGAATAATAACCTATATCATGAAAATGGCAAAGGAAAACATTTAGTAGAGTACCCCATTTCCATTGCCGAAATGCGCGAGCGCTACTTGAAATTATATACGGGTGCTGTGAATGACGTGCTACGTTTTCAGCACAATATGCACACGACAAGTTTGCCCTCAGTTTTTGCCCCTTTGCGCGAAGAAATGAAAATTGCAGGCATGGCTTTTACCGTCAAAGGAGGTCCCGATATTACTACTGACGGCGAGATGGAAACCCGCGCCCTCATGCTCGAATCTTTACACGCCGACTCAGTCGTGGTGTGGGATTGCACGGGCGACACCGTCACCTCTCAATGGGGCGAAGTAATGACGATGGCGGCTATGCGCGCGGGTTGTCGCGGCGCAATTGTAAATGGAATTCGCGATACTATGTCCATATTGGAACAGCAATTTCCGGTTTTTTACAAATATAAAGCCAACACCGGTATGTTTGGGCGCTTCCGAATGTATTATTATCAAAAACCAATTCTCATGGGCGAAGTCGTGATTCAACCCGGTGACTGGATTTTTGGCGACATTGACGGCGTGATTTCCATTCCGCAATCCATTGCTTATGAGGTACTTATCGCAGCAGAACAAATTATTCATAAGGAACAAGGCATTAAAGAAATGGTAGAATCAGGTTTAAAACCAACGGAAGTGGTGGCAAAAGGAGGCTATTTTTAAAGAAAATGTAAAATGTAAAATGCAAAATGTAAAATGCAAAATGTAAAATGCAAAATGTAAAATGTAAAATGCAAAATGTAAAATGTAAAATGCAAAGTGTAAAATGTAAAATGTAAAAAAAAAACCCTGATTAGAACGCTTATGATTCATTTTTATGAAAATAAAATTAAAAGGTAATGCCCAGCGCTTTTCTAACAAAGCAGGAACGAGACGCCATTTTACAAAAACGCGCTGAACAAGATTCGCTGATTTGCCGCTTTTTTGATGCCCTTCAGAAACGAGTCAATGAACGGGTAGCGTGGGAGGATTTGTTAGGACCAAATGCTACTGCGATTTGGTGGCACTCTGCCGCAGAATATCTTTCGGATGCAGCGATGAGCTATGCCTTACAACCTACGCCCCACTTAGCCAACTGGCTTCGCACGGTTACACTCGACATCGTACGGAAGCCCACTTCTGAATGGGTCGGTCCTGCGTTTCGAGACCACAGCGAGCCCTTCACCGGGCATCTGGAAACGGCACATCTCTGCTGGGGAGTGTCAGCGGTGTATGATTTGGCGAAAGCTGCTTTTTCTGAAATGGAACAGCAAGAAATCCGCGCTGCTTTACAGGAAAAAGGAATTACGCTTTGCCAGCGTTGGATTGAAAATAACCATCATTTAGCCAATTGGCGAAGCATCATGGTCAGTGGCGCAGTAGTCGCAAGTGTAGTGTTAGGAAATAAAACTACGCTTCAATCCTTATTGCCCGAACTTAACCTGTGCCAACAAGCCTTACAATCAGACGGTTCTTATGGTGAATCTTTGCAATATGGAAATTACTTGGCGTTGGCTTTGACTTTTGCACACGAAGCCGTTTTTAGAGGATTTCCCCATCTTTTTGACCATTCCCTTACCAATTCAATTGCCAATTGTGTTAACTGGTTCACCACCAGTATGTTTTACAACCAACCGCTGCAAGATTGGGGGGACGAACCCCGCGCCAGGGCTGCTAATTTCAACGACAGCGCCGCCATTTTTCGACCCTCAGGAGATGTATTACTGTATATTGCTGCCCGCAGCGACGTAGAAACTGCAAAAGGCTTAGCCAAATGGCTGTTTGAGCAATACTACGTTCCTAATCCTACCCAAGGTCCACACGATTTGGCAACCCTTGGAATGCGAAATGACTGGGGATTTTTGACGCTGCCATTACTGACTTATGATTCCAAAAGCATTTCACCCAAGCAAGCTAATCTACCACTAACGACTTCATTTTCAAACGGTAATGCGTTCATACGCGATGCATGGGATGGCAAAACAATTGTCGCTATCAACGGCGGCAGCGAACCACTCAATGGATTGGGGCATTTGCACGGCGATTTGAATAGTTTTATTTTGGTGCACAACCAAGAACGTTTGTTGGCTGACCCTGGGCATAGTTGTTATCGCAACCTGATTCATGGTTTGGAAAGTAGCTCTCAAACGCATAATACTTGTACTTTTCTCCTTGAAAAAGAGGCGCTTGGCTTGCAAGAAGATTTAGCAAAAGCGTCTTTATTGGAGCAAAAAAGTGTATTTCCGCGTCGGATTATCACCAATGAGAAAGCTGGCGAGTCCATCATTAGAGGCGATAAACGATTGATTTGTGCGCAAGAAGACGTGATTTCCGTCGTGGGTGCGGAGGTAGGAAAATCTTATGGACTGCCCATTGAAAACTTTACGCGCTTATGGATTTTAGCAGGTAGCCACGTCTTATTTGTAGTGGACCATATTGCCGCTTATCAACCCGTCACGACACTATGGAATTGGGTGGTCAATAACCGAAACGGTCGTACCCATTGGCAAAAAGACGGTAATACACTGACTATAAAACGCCAAAAAGCGGGCATGAAACTCTTTCACGGAGGCACTGGCGCGTGGTCGTACCCGGTATATGCGTATTTACACGATGCGTATCATCCTGAACCTGACCAATTAGGCGAAGGACGTTCGGGAAGCGGCTTGCTGTTTCGTTTTACGGAAAAAGAAAGGAAAACAGTTCGCACGGTCGTCCACGCTATTGCCTTAGATGAGCCGGATTCCTTGGAAAAATGGGCATTGGAAATTCATGATAATCATTATACTTTGCAAAGTGATGCTCGTAAATGGACGTTACAACTGCATGATGAAAAGGCAAATTCTTTCTCGATGATTTCAGGGCATGGGAGAAGCTGGAACGTCTTCTTATCAGAAGAAGGTTATAAATTGGAAAAATATGCAGGTTGACTTGAAAATAAGAAAATATTTATTCATCCTATTGCTTTTTGTTACTAATTTATTAATTGCACAAGTAAATGTGTCCAAAAAACAATTTCATTTATACCTGTTGGCGGGGCAGTCCAACATGGCAGGACGCGGAAAAGTAGAAACCGAGGATACTATTGCACATCTTCGTATTATGATGCTAAATAAAAATAATGAATGGGTGTTAGCAGCCGAGCCGCTTCATTTTGACAAACAAGCAGTGGTGGGCGTTGGACCGGGTTTTGCATTTGCAAAAGCGATGATAGAATATGATAGTAACATTATAATTGGCTTAATACCCTGCGCAGTCGGCGGTTCTTCCATTGATTTTTGGCAAGCGCAACAATATTATGAACCAACTAAAAGCTACCCTTACGACGATGCCATACGGCGAACTAAAATAGCCATGCAAAGTGGCACTTTAAAAGGCATTTTGTGGCAGCAAGGCGAATCCGATAGCAATCCAGCGGGCATAAAATTATACGATAAAAAATTAAAATCTCTTATTAAACGCTTGCGCAAAGACCTTCATGCAAAGAACGTGCCTTTTTTAGCGGGTACGATGGGAGCATTTTATATTGTTAAAAACCCTGATGCAGAAAATATTAATAAAATTATTACCCAATTACCCAGTCAGGTTAAAAATACCGCTGTGGTAAGCGGTGCTAATTTATCACATAAAGGAGATGAAACCCATTTTGACGGTGCTTCGGCGCGTACTTTAGGGAAACGCTACGCCGAAGTTTATTTAGCAACTTTTAAACCATGCTATAAATGATAAAATTTCTTGGAATAGACCACCCTGCGGTTGCCGCCGATGATGTCGAGTTATTATCTAATTGGTATTGCGAAATATTTGGCTACGAAAAATGGTTTCATCACCCCAAACCCGTGTGGATGCTGAAAGCTCCCGATGGAACGCTGCTCGAAATCATGCCCAAAGATGATACCCTCCGCACCGCTCGTACCACCTGGACACCGGGCTGGTCGCACGTCGCTTTTCGAGTGCAAAATATAGAAGCAGCCATCGAATATCTTGATTCTAAAGGGATTATGTGGGGCGGCGAAATGACCGATGCCATTGGTGGCGGAAAAGTACGCAATTGCTATGATGTGGAGGGGAATATGATACAAATTTTGCAACGGAATTAATATGCTGATTTGCTGATCCCGTTTTACGGGACAAGTTATGCCAATTTGACGATACCTTTCGTTCGCCGTCTCTTTTCTAAATTTAAAACTTTAAAAATGAATGCACTTTATTACACTGGAAATAAAAATTTTGAAATAAAAGAAACTGTTCTTACACCGCTGCAACCCGGAGAAGTGCGGCTCAAAGTCGCTTATTGCGGCGTATGCGGCACGGATGTACACATTTATCATGGCAATATGGATAAGCGGGTGCAGATTCCCCAAGTCATTGGGCATGAAGTGTCAGGGGAAGTGATAGAAATTGCATCGGATGTAATGGATGTAAGAATTGGCGAAAGAGTAGCCGTTCGTCCTTTAAAACCCGGCACACCTGACGCTTCGGATAATGGATATAAACACATTGGTAAAAACCTGAAATTCATCGGAATAGATACGCCAGGCGGGATGCAAAGTTATTGGAATGTGCCCGCTTATACATTACATCGTTTGCCAGCGCATTTACCTCTGACGCTGGGCGCAATGATAGAACCCTTGGCGGTAGCTTGCCACGACGTGCGTTTGGGTGAATTACAAAGTGGTGAAAATGCGGTAGTTATCGGCGGCGGACCCATTGGGATGCTCATTGCATTGGTAGCGCGACAAAAACGAGTAAATGTAATAATTTCGGAAGTGAATGTAACAAGACTTGAATTAGCTAAAAAGTTAGGTTTTACCGTAGTAAATCCAAAAGAAAACGATTTAGTAACAGTGGTGGAGCAATTCACGAACGGCGCGATGGCGGATGTCGTGTTTGAAGTCTCGGGCGTACAAGCGGGCGTGACCGCAATGACGCAACTGCCGCGCGTTCGTGGGCGCATCGTCATGGTCGCCATTCACAGCGAACCCAAAGCGGTGGATTTATTTCGATTTTTTTGGCGGGAAATTAAATTGATTGGGGCGCGGGTGTATGAACCAGAAGATTTTGAAGCGGCGATTGCACTGGCAGCGAGTGGAGCATTACCTTTGGAAGCTCTGATTACACAAATTGCACCGTTAGCGGAAGCGCAGCAGGTATTTGAAACGATTGATAATAATCCGGCGGGAATGAAGTATTTATTGGAAATGAATGGACAGTGAAACGAGGCTTATTCAACTTGATATATTTTATAAAATTAATATGATAATTATTTTTTAATTTTTAATAAGTATTGAAGCACATTTATTTTTAACCGCACTTGCCTACTGGCAGGCAGGGAGGCGCAGAGAAGCTACGTTTCTTAGCGAGTCCTGACGTGTCGGGACGAGAAAAATTATAATCTAATATTGCTCGATTACTTGAGTAATAGCGTAAATTTAAAGCAAATAGTTCGACCTAAATAATCGGCACACCCAAATAGTTAATTTATTGATTATCAGCTTAATATCCGATGGTCAATCGTCAATTATAAATAGTCAATTACTTACTCGAGTAATCCATTACATTTAAATTGTAAAATAAATTCAACTTAAATTACTGTTTATCAAGATTTTGAGTGACTAATGGCTGCCAACTAAAAACTACCTACTTACTCAAGTACTTGTCGCTCATTCAATACCCCTAAATTTTTTTACCCACCGCGTCGTCCCGCCAACTAATTTTCTTTGAAGTGTCGAATTTTTTTGTCTTTAAAGTTGGATGTTTTTGTCAAATTTTTCTACCTTGCAGCCCCATTCGATCTTTTAATTCTTAAGCTGCCGAAGTGGCGGAATGGTAGACGCGCTGGATTCAAAATCCTGTATTGGCAACAATGTGTGGGTTCGAGTCCCACCTTCGGTACAAAAGCCTGATGCATATTGCATTGGGCTTTTTGTTTTGGCAGAACAAAATTTTTGATCTCCAATTTGATTAATGAATTGTTAATTAACACTTTACAACTTAACCTTTCTTTTCAAATCTCGTCTATTCCCTTTGTAAGGAAATGGGAAGACCAGTGCGTCCTCCCATTTTTTATTACTTCGGTTTGGTAGGCGTTCATCGGTTTCGGTGAATGCCTCTTTTTTTATTTTAATTTTGTGCGGTTTTAATAGAGTTGTTCAAAAATAACCGATTGCCCCGTGCTTTAGCGCGGGGACAAAAAAGATAGCAGTTTTCGGCTTTAGCCACACTCTTTAGTAAAGTGGCTAAAGCCAATAAAAGGGCTATTCCATAACCCCGCGCTAAAACACGGGGCAACAGATACTTTTAAAAATCTTATTTTTGAACGAGTCTGATGTTTCCAAACATGATCTTTAAATTAGCACCTCATGACTTTCCGTACCGAACTGCCCCTACCTTCTTTTCCGTTTCGTATCACCCATCTTGATGCGTTTTTAAGTATTGGCTCGTGCTTTACGGAGCACATTGGTACCCGACTTTCTACCTTGAAATTCAAACACTTACTCAATCCGTTTGGTATTATTTACAACCCAATTTCGATAGCAGAGCAATTAGAATGGCTTTTGTCCAATAAAAAATTTGCAACAAGTGATTTATTTCAACATCAAGAATTATGGCACAGTTGGATGCATCATGGCAGTTTTTCCGGTTTGGATCAAATGGAGGCATTACAAAAAATGAATCAATCCTTACATCAAGCCCAAGCCCTACTTCCTTCGGTCACCCGTCTCTTACTTACACTCGGTACCGCGAATGTGTTTGTTTTAAAAGAAAGTGGAAAAATTGTAGCGAATTGTCATAAAATGCCGAGTCAAATCTTTACAAAAAGACGGCTTTCAGTCGAGGAAATTGTAGAAAGTTTCATTCCAATTTCACAAAAATTAAAATTACAATATCAGGAGTTACAAATTATATTTACGGTGAGTCCGGTGCGACACATTCGGGATGGTTTGGTAGAAAATCAACGCAGCAAAGCCACGCTTTTATTAGCAATGGAGGAAATTTGTAATAAATTTGATTTTGCCCATTACTTTCCAGCGTATGAATCGGTAATAGATGACTTGCGCGATTATCGTTTTTTTGAAGCAGATATGATTCACCCTAACAGTGTGGCGATTGACTATGTGTGGCAGCGTTTTGGCGAGGCTTTTTTTGATAAAAATACGCAGGAATTGATTTCACAAATTGAAGCGATTACTAATGCGAGTCGGCATCGGGCATTTCATTCACAATCAACACAGCATCAGGCATTTGTAAGAAAGCAATTAGAAAAAATGCAAGCGTTGGAAGTAAATTATCCGTTTTTAAATTTTGAAAGCGAAAAAGCGGTTTTAAATAAGTCGTAGGAAACTTTAAAGTTTCCTACGACTTACTTTTACGGAATGCTTACTTAGAATAATCCCACAACGCAATCACACTCACTATCTTCCATCCATCCTTCGTTTTTTCCATAATCCGAAATTCTTTGCCGGGCTTCACTTCCCCTTTTTTTCCGGGATATTGGTCAAAAGTCACATAAGCGCCATTTCCATAAAAACGGTACGTGAAGTTCTCTCGACTGATTTCTACCGTCATCGGCTTTGGGTCTTGTAGAAACGATTCTTTCATCCCTTCACTCAGTGCATCCCAGCCTACAGAGTAAGTGTAAGAGCCATCTGGATTGTTGAAGGATCCCATGATTTCAGGAGTTTGCAACCAGTTTTTCGCCCATCCGTCGTAGTTTTTGGCAGCCCATTGGGCGGTTTCGTTACTAATCACTTGCTGGATAGCAGTTTTGTCGGCTTCGTTTTGGCTGAGTAGGCTTGCTGTGCAGAGTAGTAAAAATAGCAAACTGAGAAGTACATTTTTCATGTTGATTTGGGTTTAGAATGAGGAATTAATTTTTGACAAGCTAAAATTAATAAATAGTTTGACAGTCAACCTTTTAACAATGTAAAAACATTTTGCCAATATTAAAAATGTTTTGCAGCCTTTATAATTGCCAATCAATAAGTGGCTCCCCGTTTGCCTTCAAATATTCATTCGCTTGAGAAAATTGTTTACTGCCAAAAAACGCACCGCGCGCCAATGGCGATGGATGTGCAGCTTTAAGTACCAAATGTTTCATGGTATCAATCAACTCCGATTTTTTGTGTGCAAAACTGCCCCACAACATGAAGACCAAGTGTTCGCGTGACTCAGATAATTTACGAATAACCGCATCTGTGAAAAGTTGCCAATCGAATAATAAGTTTAGCACATTTACTTTTTGAAAATCAACTAATTGCATAAAATTGGGATACGATATGCTGTTCTTGATATGATTAAAAATTTATATTAAGCATAGATGAAGTTTATATTAAGAAATCGCGACTGTAAGTGTGGCGTTAAAAAAACAACTAATTTTGGACGAAGAGCTGATATCTACAACTAAACGGAGTAAAATGATTTTTGCTCCGTTTAGCCTACCAGTAAACCAAAACTATGAGAACCGTCCTTTACCATTCTAAAACCATTCTTCTATTTGTACTGCTATTATTTTATAGTGCCTTTCTCTTTAGTCAAACTGCCATTGTCCGTGGAAAAGTAGTGGATGCCGAAGTAGGCGAATCACTCTTGGGCGCATCGGTAGCAGTGGTACTAAACGACAGCATCATCACCGGAACGACAACAGATTTAGACGGGCTATACACCTTGGAATTACAGCCGGGGAATTACATATTGTTAATATCCTACATTTCTTATGTGCCTGATACGGTGTCTATTATAGCCGCAACGGAAGCGGTCGTGTACAACGAAAGTTTGCTATTACAGGAAGGAAGTTTTTTGAAAGAGGTGATTGTGACTGCCAAAGCATCGCAAACAACCGATCTGGCAATCAATATGGCGAAGCAGAATTCGATCAACACGATTGATGGGATTTCGATTAGTCAGATTCAAAGAACTGGCGACAATAACATCGCGGCGGCTCTACAACGCGTGACGGGCGTATCGGTAGAAAGTGGTAAATACGTGACCGTAAGAGGTTTAGGCGACCGATATAGTAAAACCCTACTTAATGGTGGCGAAATTCCAGCACTCGACCCGGAGCGAAATACTACTCAATTAGATATTTTCCCGTCTACACTGATTGATAATATTATTGTCTATAAAAATTTCACGCCTGACTTGCCCGGTAGCTTCACCGGCGGCTTGGTGGATATTCGCACCAAAAGCCATCCAGAGGATTTTCAACTCAATTTTACCGCTTCTTTTTCCTACAATCCGACTGCCAATCTAAATGACAACTTCCTCACACACGACGGTGGCAACTCCGACTTTATAGGCTTTGATGACGGCTCACGCGATATTCCAAATCTGGTCACTGATATTGAAAATGGCTATCTAATATCGGACAAAGAGACGATTTATGGCATTCCTTCAGTAGGTAGAGCCACTACCGATAGTTTAAAAGCAGCTTTAGGGGATCAAGTAGCCAAGTCTTTTCCGCGATATTATACGACTCGAGAAAAAAAATCAGGTATTAACCAAAATTATCAATTGTCATTTGGAAATCAGCACGAATTGGGTGGCAAACCGCTGGGCTATGTGGTAGGTCTTTCTTACCGCAATGCTTTTCAAAATAACGAAGATTTTAGCTTGGGAAGATATGAATTACAAAACGATAGCACGGTAGCAGAGCGCCGAAGCATAAACGGTAGGCTCACAGAAGAAGAAGCACTCTGGGGCGGCATCGTGGGACTTTCGTACAAGCCTGCAGCCACTCAAAAGTTCACCTTTACGTATATGCACAACCAAAGTGGTATCAATCAGACCAGACGGCAATCCGGTACGGATTTGTTTGACCTGACTGGCACTACGGATTCGCTATTGGACAATACGCAGTCTTTTGTAGAGCGTTCGTTGGATGCTTTTCAACTGCGAGGCGAGCACGTTTTTGGCAAGTTGGAAGTGGATTGGATCGGCAGTTATACGCTTTCTTCTGATAAGCAGCCGGATTTTAGAGTGGTACAATATTCTTCGCTCGAAACGGAAGAGTTGCGCTTTGACAGCGTGGGAAATGTAGTAGTGGATGCGAATGGTTTACCCGTATTTGACATCAAAAGAGTATATGATTATCAACCTTCCATCCATCAAAGCCCACAGCGGTATTATCGAAATTTGGACGAAGTCAACCAAGATATCAAACTCAATTTTACACTACCGTTTAAAGTGTGGAAAGAGCAAGAAGCGAAAGTAAAATTTGGAGGTGCGTACACCTACAAAGACCGAAATTTTAGAGAAAAGCAATACGACATTACCGTTAATCAAGGCATTTTTAATGCAGAAGAATTTTCCTTCCGGCGCAGTGGCGACCTGACACGCGCATTTGCACCCGAAAATTTTGGCATCATAGACACCAGCGGTGGCAGCACACAAAAGCAGTACAATTTCTTACTTTCCTATGCAGAAGCCAGCAATCCGACCAACACTTACTTCGCTGACCAGACGATTTATGCAGGCTATGGTATGATAGAATTTCCGGTTACGTATCGCTTGCGCTTGATCGCAGGGGTGCGCTACGAAACGACTGATATTAACCTCCGAACGGCACCAAGATTAGATGGAAAATTTGAACGTGGAAATCTGGAGGAAGCAGACTTGTTACCCGCCACGCATTTGATTTTCAAAGTAGCTAAAACTATGAATCTGCGAGCAGGCTATGCGCGTACGCTAGCTCGACCGAGCTTTCGGGAATTTGCACCTTATACGAATTTTGCTTTTATCGGAGACTTTACGGTGACGGGTAACCCGAATTTGAAACGTACCCTGATTGACAATTATGATATTCGTTATGAATGGTTTCCTACGCCCGGTGAGCTGATTTCAGTGAGTGGATTTTATAAACTGTTAGACAATCCGATTGAGCGCGGTTTCGGCTTTTTTAGTCAAACGGATCAAGATGATATTTTTATCAATAATGTGAATCAGGGCAAAGCTTATGGTATTGAGGTAGAAATTCAAAAGAATTTTGGGTTCATTTCAGAAGCGTTGAAGCCGCTCCGTATCGCCGCTAATTTCGCCTATATCGAATCCAGTGTGGATTTGGATTCGGCAACAGTAGCAGTCGCTCAGCGGTTCACGGGCACGTCCACTCGTCCTCTTTTTGGGCAGCCGGATTACACCCTCAATGCAGAAATCGCTTATGTGGACAATACCCGATTGGGTGTGCAAGCCAGCGTGAGTTATAGCGTTTTCGGGCAACGATTGAGCTTAGTGGGCGGTAGCAATTTCAATGTATACGAACAGCCCCGCGGTCTGCTGAATTTCTCTCTTCGCAAATCTTTTGGCGAGCATTTTGCTATTCGAGTGCGCGGAGAAAATTTATTAGACCCCGACTACAAACAAGTATACCGCATTCGGGAAGAAGATTCCAGAGAATTTGCATTTGAAAAGTATAAAATCGGACGCACTTTCTCGTTGGGTTTTTCGTATGATTTTTAAAATAAATAAGATTTAATAAATTTAAAACACAAAAACACTTTCACACAACTTGTCCCGCTCTGCGGGAAAAACACATTTCATAGAACCAAAATAACCATCTGATGAACAACACAACTACTGCTTTCTCTCGCTTCTTTTTTGGAAGTATGTTACTGCTTTTAGCAATTGCCCGTCCTATGACTTCGTACGCGCAACCCGTAGCCGATACCTTACGACAAATTTTGGACGCTGCCGGTAACGATATTTATGGTTCCGATGTAGGCTTGTCATTTGGAGGCGCAAGTGCCGCTTTGATTACACCTGCTGGTAAGGTACTTACAGCCGTATCTGGGCAATCCACACCTGCTGTTTCGCTGGAAGACACGCTGCGCCTCGGCGCTTCCGATGTGACACAGACTTTTATAGCTACGCTGACTTTGGCTTTGATGCAAGAGGGCAAGTTGATGCTCACTCAACCCGTCAGCGCTTTTAGCATCGGTACGCTCACCAACGTACCGGGTACAATCACCATTCGACAACTCTTAACCCACACCAGCGGCTTGGATGATTTTTCTACCGATGCCAATTATACCAGCACCTTATTATTTGACGTAACGCGTAATCTCACAGCAGCAGAATTAACCCAATTGTTTGTAGGACCTGCTTCCGCACCCGGCACGTTCCGGTATTCAAATACCAATTTTTTAGTATTAGGACTCATTTTAGAAGCTGCTAATGGCGCGGAGACTTTACAAGAAAGTTTGAATCGTTTAATCTTGACGCCAGCAGGTCTGTCAGGCATTTCGTTTTACCAAACCAGCGACCCTGCTAATTTGGTGCCGCTCTTCGCGGATGTATTTGCTACTGGTTTTCCACAACAGCTCACACCGAATACTTCTGTTTTTACGGGGGCGAGTTTTGCAGGCAATTTGATTGTCACGCCTACCCAATTGGTAAAATTTTTACAAGCGTTAGCTACTGGAAAAATTATAAACGCTACTAATTTACAGCAAATGCTCACATTCGCGGCAAGCACCGGCCGCTTGGGCAACCAATACGGCTTAGGCATCGAGCGATTTACCATCACCGTGAATGGACAACAACGAAACGTTATCGGACATATAGGAGATATCAATTATGTTTCCTTGGCACTTTACGACTCCACAGACAGCGTGGGCGTGGCTATTATCAGCAATAACGCACTGGCTGCACCACAAGACTTACTCAATACCGCCGTTAATTTCTTTGCATCGTACAGAAGATTAAGAACGACTTCCATTGACCCCTTAATACTGAAACAAGCACAATTTAAGCTCTATCCGAATCCTACCAGTGAAATCCTATCCGTAGAATACGAACTGCTACAACCCGCGCAAGTACGCTTGCGCATTCAAAACGTACTTGGACAAAACGTCCTCAGCACCGCCGCGAGCCGCCAACCCATTGGAAAATATTTGGAGCAACTACAGGTGGCATCATTGCCCGCCGGAACCTACGCAATTGTTGTAGAAATAGAAGGACAAATCGCTTCCCAGCTTTTTGTCATTCAATAATTGAGCCGAACACAAATCCGCTCTATTTAATTAGCGAGGATTTGTGTTTTGATATTGCAAAAAGCCAA
>CAZJXN010000078.1:4385-25245 GCA_964549655.1 uncultured Saprospiraceae bacterium | reverse complement strand
AAATGGAGAACGCTATTGGATTTTGCAAGTATTTTGGAAAGACTTTTTGTGTTTTTTGAAACTTCAAAAGATTGCGTTCGTTAAAGTTGGTAGATGCCTCTATTGAAAACGTGGAGTCGCGTAAGGGATAGCAGCAGTACCGACCGTAGGAAGGTGAGAGCGGATAGCCCGACCCCACGCGGGAGGCGGTTCCCCCTTGGGGGGTTAGGGGGCAATGGAGCGGTGGGGATACGCCCAAATTTTAACAATTGGAATAGATTGTCTATTTTTGCTGAAATAATTTGCGATTGATACTTGTTATAATCAAAAAACAAAACTATGGAATACAACAATGAAAGACCCACGAGCACAGAAAAAGAGCAGCGCTTGCGGACGTATTCGACCGTAATGACCATTTTGTTTTTGCTGGCGCTGGGTGGTATCATCTATCTGGCGGTGAATCGCTATCAGGTGAAAACGGACTTGTCGAGTACTTCTACCGAGCGGGATTCGCTGCTGGTGACGCGCACCAATCTAGAAAACGAGGTGGATAGCCTCAGTAGTGCTTTTGCAAATGCCTTGGCGGAAAATGATGACTTGCAGGGTTCGATGACGGATATGCAAAAAATGGTGGCAGAAAAAGAAGCGCAAATTCGGCAGATTCGGACGCAGTCTACCAATACGGCGGAGGGCTTGCGCAAACAGGTGAATCAATTGCAACAAATACGAGGTGAGATGGAGGGTGCATTGGGAAAATTGACGCAGGAAAACACAGAACTACGGGCGGATAACGAACGTTTGACGGGGGAAAACACGCAACTTGTAACAGAAAAAGGACAATTGAGTGGGCAGGTGGCGGATATGCAAAAATTCAACAGTACGCTGCAAAACCAAGTTGCAAAGCTCACGCGTGCAGGTGTGAAGGCATCGGCATTTCGGGTGGAAGTGGAGCGGCGTTCCAATAAACTGACGACCAGTGCGCGGCGGACGCGAGAGGTCAGCATCACGTTTGATTTGGTGGATTTGCCGGAGGAATTTCAAGGTGAACACACGCTGTATCTGGCGTTGACAGATGTGAACGGCGCGCTGTTAGCCACCGGTGGTACGAATACGAAAGCCAGCATTCCTACACCGAGCGGTACGAATCTGGAAGTGGTGGCACAACAAACTAAACAAGTGAATCTGGCGGCTTCGCAGCGGTTATCGTTCAGCTATAATGTAGAAGAAAAATTGAAAGCAGGTACGTATGTGGCGACAGTGTATGCGGATTTTGGAATATTGGGGTCGTCGAGCTTTCGGTTGAATTGACGTGGTTATGATATTAAGATATTGTGGTATTGATACGTGTCAGGTTTTTGAAAATCTGACACGTTTTAAATTAAAGTTCCAAATGAAATATTTTATACATTTTATAATAATCGCTTTTTTATTAAGTTCCTGCGTAGCGAAAAAGAAATTTGTGACAGAATACGATGCGCGACGGGCAGCCGAGCAGCGGGAAACGACCTTGCGCACGGAACTCGGCGATGCCAAAACACAGGTGACGAATCTCACGACGCAGTTGACAGATGTAAGTCGGCAGGGCGGTAGTCTGGATTACGTCAATAGTCAGTTGGTAAAAGAAAATCAATCCTTGAAAGAGCAGGTGGCTACGCTGAATAATTCCTCGTCTTCACAGATTCAGCAGTTGAACAAAAATTTGCAGGAAAAAACGACTTCTTTGACGCAGAAGGAACAGATTATCAATGATTTGCAAAAGGCTGTAAACGACCGAAATGATGCGTTGAAAGGCTTGTATGCACGAGTAGACACCGTCATGCAATTTTATAAGTTGGATGGTATCAAAACGGAATATAAAGAGGAGCAAGCGATTGTGGTGCTACCAGTAGACCGCCTGTTTACGGCAGGGACGGCGCAATTGAGTAAAAATGGCATCGCCGTTTTGCAGCGCCTCGCGCCTGTGCTGGCGGGTAATCCAAATATAGATATTCGGGTGGAAGGACATACCGACAATGCCAAGCCGAAAAATAAAGCATTTGCAGATAATTGGGCGTTGAGTTCTGACCAAGCGGTTGCTGTGGCACGCGCCATTACAAAAGGTTTTGATATCAGCGCGAATCAAGTATTGGCGACGGGTCGCAGTGAATTTTCCCCTCGCGCTTCCAATGAAACGACGGATGGTAGACTGCAAAATCGGCGCGTGGAGATTCTGGTGAGTCCGAAAACGGCGGGGTTGTTAAGGTTGATGGAGCGGAAGTTGTCAAATGGAGGATAGGAGGATGGGAAGATTGGAGGAAGTTTAGAGTTTTCTAATTTCTCCAAAAAAGGCATATCTTAGCATTTGTACCAAAGCAGCGGCGACATGAGAATCAAGCGATTAGAATTAAAAAACTTTCGGGGATTCGAGGAGTTGATTGTCAATTTCCCGGAGGAATCGAATGTGGCGGTGTTTGTAGGGGTGAATGGGGCGGGGAAGACGAGTGTGTTGGAGGGGCTTGTCAAACTTCTATCAATTTCTATATGCAATTTATATGAATCTAGCTACGATGTTAGTAATTTTAAACAATATGGGCATCATATTATAGATGTAAAAAGAGGAAAAATAGTTTCAGAAAACGCATTGCTCATAAAGGCAAATAAAAATTTATTTAAAATTAGATTAAAAATATTAAATGATTCAACGATAGGTTCAGAATATTCATTTGAATTATTACAAGGAGAAAATCAAGTTATTTCTCTTGATACAGTACTTTATTACCCGACAGATAGAGCTGTTCCTAATTTCCCTAATTTGAAAACGATTGATTTATCTAAATTAAAAACGACTGATTCTTTAATTGACCTTCTTGATAATAATATAAGTTTTGATAATTTCTTTTCTTGGTTTCGAAGCTTGGAAGATTTTGAAAATGAGCAAATTAGATTTACGGATAATTCAAAATATAGAAGTAAAGAATTAGAAGCTGTCCGCAAAGCAATCAGTATTTTTCTACCAAATTTCTCCAATCCCCGCGTTCAACGCCAACCCCAAGAAGAACTCATTGTTGAAAAAAACGGCGAAAAATTGTCCATTTCCAATCTTTCGCATGGCGAACGCTTAATGTTCGCAATGGTCGGCGATATGGCACGGCGTTTGAGCATTGCGAATCCGAGTTTGGAAGATCCGTTGCAAGGGGAAGGTGTTGTCCTCATTGACGAAATTGAACTCCACTTACATCCCGGCTGGCAGCGCAAGATCGTGCCCTTATTAACTAAAACCTTTCCCAATATTCAATTTATTCTCACCACGCATTCGCCGCAAGTGATAAGTAGTGTAGAGCGGGAGAGTGTGTTTGTGTTGAAAAATTTTAAATTGATAGAATCACCATTTACATTGGGGCGAGATACTAATTCATTGTTACATGATGTTTTTCAAGAGGAAGAAAGACCGAATTGGGCAAAGGAAAAATTAGAAAAATTTTACGATTTGCTTGAAAAAGAGGAGATAGAAAATGCCGAAAAAGTGCTGGATGAACTCCGGGAAGCCTTTGGCAATGGAGATTCGGAAATTCAGAGAGCGGAAGTCCATCTTAGTTTAATTGCAGATTAACTTCCCATGAAATATATTGAAAAAGGCAATGAGCCTGCTCCACTTCGGGATTACAGAAATACAACGCCTAACGCTACGTATAAAGGCTTCGGTGATACAGGACAATTATTAAAAAAAGCTTTATTGGAAGAACAAGGCAATATTTGCGCGTATTGTATGCGTAGAATCAGTTTGAAATGGAACGAAGCTATCAAAAAAACCTGCATAGAAGTTGGACATTACACTCCTCAAAAGGTAGATATAAATAAAAGTTTGATTTATCGAACTATGCTTGGCGTTTGTAATGGCGATTTTGGAGACAGAGAGCATTGCGATAAAAGCCAGAAAGACAATTGTTTAAAAATTTTAGATCCTTTAAATAGAGATTGTGAGAGACGGCTAACTTACACCGAAGATGGTCGAATTAAAGCGGCAGTAAATAATGTGAATGTAGTGCATGATATTAATTTATTAAATTTAAATGACCGCAACTTGGTAAATGCCAGAAAAAAAGTAATTGACCTGGCACTTACGGCAATGATTGATAAATACCCTAAAAAGCAATGGACAAAAGAGCTGATTCAAGCAGAGATTGACTTTTGGACAGAAAGAGATCGTAAGAGGCAATTCAGACCTTTTTGTCAAATTGCCATTTGGTTTTGGGAAAAACAAAAGCAAAGTAACCGCTATCCTACCTAATGAAACTCTCCATCATCATCGTCAATTATAATGTAAAATATTTCTTAGAACAGGCGTTACTGTCCGTTCGCAAGGCTTCGCAGATGTTGGTAGTGGAGGTTTGGGTAGTGGACAACAACTCGGTGGATGACTCCGTGCAGATGATACAAGAGAAGTTTCCCGAAGTCAAATTAATTGCCAATAAAGAAAATGTCGGATTTTCCAAAGCAAACAATCAAGCGATTCGGGCATCGGTGGGGGAGTACGTGCTGCTGTTGAATCCTGATACAGTAGTGGAGGAAGATACATTTGAAAAGTGCGTCGCGTTTATGGAGGCACACCCGGAGGCAGGCGGGCTGGGCGTTCGCATGATTGATGGGTCGGGGAAGTTTTTGCCAGAATCAAAACGAGGATTTCCGTCGCCGTGGGCAGCTTTTTGTAAGACGTTTGGTTTGTCCATGCTTTTTTCAAAGTCGAAATTATTTAATGGATATCACTTAGGTTATTTAGCGGAAAATGAAATCCATGAAGTAGAAGTGTTAGCAGGAGCGTTTATGCTATTGCGTCGGTCGGTGTTGGATGAAATTGGCTTGCTGGATGAAGCATTTTTTATGTATGGAGAGGATATTGACCTTTCCTATCGGATTATAAAAGCAGGGTATAAGAATTATTACTTTCCGGAGACCACTATTATACATTACAAAGGCGAAAGTACTAAAAAGGGAAGTTTAAATTATGTTCGCGTATTTTATCAAGCCATGATTATTTTTGCGAAAAAGCATTTTCAAGGGCGAGAGGCGCGGCTTTTTGTAAGAATGTTAGAATCGGCTATTTATATTCGAGCATTTTTGACGCTGCTTACCAATTTATTTAAAAGACTTTGGCTTCCATTATTAGATGTAATATTTATTTACATCGGTTTATTTGGATTAAAAATTTTCTGGGAACGCTATTATTACAAAGACCCGAATCACTTTGATGATGCAATTTTATATGTAAATTATCCACTTTACATTTTTATCTGGATTACAACGGTTTATTTTAGTGGTGGGTATGATGAAGCTGGTGGTTTGCGCCGATTGATACGCGGTTTATTAGTTGGTACGATTTTAATAGCCGCAGTATATGGTTTTTTGGATGTGCAATATCGCTCTTCGCGGGCGCTCATTATGATGGGTACGGTATGGGCGGTGGCGGGTACGATAGCGATTCGCATGGCAATTCAATTTCGGCAATACGGCAATTTTGAGGTCGGCTATAAACGGGCTAAAAATCTCATCATTGTTGGCTCCAAGTCCGAAAGCGAGCGCGTAGAACGGCTTTTGCAACAGGCGCAAGTGCAAAAAAATCTCATCGGCGTGGTATCGCCATCAGCGTCCGAAGACCAAAAAATCTATCTGAATAGTTTAGAACAATTAGGCGAAGTCGTTCAGATTTATAATATCAAGGAAATTATTTTTTGCTCCAAAGACATTGCTGCTCAACACATTATCCAATGGATGACTCGTTTGGGCGTGAGTGTAGATTATAAAATTTTACCCGAAGAAAGCCTAAGTATCATCGGCAGTAGCTCTAAAAATACGACCGGAGAATTGTACACGATTGATATCCGATTTCAAATAGCCGACCCGCGCCTACGACGCAGCAAGCGTACTTTTGACCTGCTATTTGCAATTTTTCTGTTCCTTACTTTTCCAATTCAACTATTTTTAATCAAAAAAATAAAAGGCTTATTCCAAAATATAATAAATGTAATAACAAATCGCAAAAGCTGGGTAGGTTACACCCTCACTGCCCACGATTTTTCATTGCCCAGGCTCAAGTCAGGGGTGCTATCGCCATTAGACGCTTTAACGCTTAAACATTTGAATGAAGCGACTATACAAAGATTAAATTTTTTATATGCCAAAGAATATGAAGTATCCAAAGACGTAGAAATCATTTGGAAAGGCTACTCTATGCTTGGCAATTAATCATTATACTCTTTCAGTAATCAAGCAAAATTAAACTGTAATTTTCATTCCAATACACATCGCATACGCGTCAAAGTTGTTTTAACTAATTTGTAAACTTTGATTTCAAATGATTATATTCAATCCTGAAATACGGAGTGGCGGCTGCCGGTTAATCACCTGGAGGGGATTGATTAACCTAGCGTTTCCCCGACCTTCGGTACGGGATGTTCCATTTGGTTACTTTTTTTTTGTCCCGACCTGTGTCGGGACAAAAAAGTGACAAAAACCAAGGCGCAATGAAACAAATCAAAGAATTCCAATGAAATACAAGTTAGATAAAGTTAGTTGATGTAACGTCATACTATCAGCTTTGCGGGAGAACTTACAATTTCCGCAACATTACAATCTGACCTAAATGATACAAATCATGTTGAATAATGCCATGTAATAAAGTGTAAAAATTATAATCCCGTCCACTCACCGTCTCTGCCAGTTTTTCGTCCTGCGTTTGCGACAAGATGCGTAAGAAATCGTCTTGCGTTTGATAGAGGCGTTGCATCATGTCCTGCCACATTTCCTGCGTCATCGCGGTGACTTTTGCGAAGTTTATTTCTTCTAATACATCATAGGCTTCTTCTCCTTGCAATTTTTTAATAGCAAAAGTACGCCATGCAATCATGTGTTCTATCAATTCTGCAACATTATGACTGTCAGCTACTTGATTGATAGTTTCTTCCAATTTTAAACCAGAAATAGTTTCGATAATTGAAGGCCCGTGCCAAGCGTTGGTTCCATCAAAAGCACGGCGCAGCAAGTCCGTGATGCGATAGGTTTCCGTGATGTTCATTACATTCATTGATTTCTGTTTTTTGGTTGCTCTAAAGATACGATTTTTAACTAAAACAAAAAAGCCCTCCACTTGACGCAGAAGGCTGCAAAAAAAATGTAGATTGTTTTCAATATTAAAAAAGCTGACCCCACATTTTACTCGTGGCTTCTGTTTTCATTTGCTCGTATTTCTTCCATTGTGCACTGGTTAACAAGGGTTTAAGTTCCACTTCTTTTTTCTTATTTATTTTCGTGCCTTTATTATACATTCCCCATTTACCCAAATTTTTATCTATCACTTCCGTTTGCATAATTTTGGCGTATTTCAAATTCAACGCTTTTACTTTTGGCAATTGCTCGTTGGTAAGCGACAGTTCCTCCTGCATTTTGGCGGTCATTTTTTCGGCACGTTCTTCGGGCGTACCCGGATTGTCCATTGTCTGCGCTGTCGCAAATGTGAATGGTATTAGAAATAAGAAAATGCTGGTGATGAATTTCATGATATTTATATTTTAATGACTGCTTTTCAATTGATTAAATTTCTCTTGATAATCCGGTGCGTTCGTACCCATTACAGTGTCCCAAAAATTATAATATAAACCGTAATTACAATTAGAGCGGGAGTGGTGCATATTGTGATGCGTGGACGTATTAATCCATTTTAAAATCGGATGCTGTAAAAATCCTTTTGGAAATAATTCATATCCCAAATGTCCCATTACATTAAAAAACATAGACCAAGTGGCAAATAAAAATAACACCAACGGATGAAACGGCACAAACAACACGGCTACTGGCACGATTCCAATCTCTACAATGGCTTCCAGTGGATGAAAAGAAAGCGATGCAAAAGGGGTCGGATTATTAGAAACATGATGCACTTTGTGTAATAATGAAAATACTTTTGGGTGGTGCATTAATCGGTGTGTCCAATAAAAATAGGTATCGTGTAAAAACGTGAGAAAAAAGAACGAGCCTACTAAATAAATCCATCCAAATTCATGAATGTCACTGTAAATTTGTGTAAAACCCGCCTCGCGTAAAAAATGAATCCCCACACCTATGAGCGCGAATATGAATGCTGTGTACGCGGAATGCTCTAATTCATGCCAAATACGCGCTGCTTTTGGAAACTTTGATTGAATTTTGAAATTGGCTAAAGGCTTTTTAAATAAAATATAAAAAAGTAAAAATGCCAAGCCCGCCATCATCGCATAGCGCAGGAACACAACGAGTGCCCCCAAGAGCCAGCCATTCATCAGTCCGAATTTTTCTATTAAAAAATACATGATATAATATTTTAAAGAATAATTTTAATACTACAAAAGAAGCCGAAAAACGGCGATTAATAAAATCATTTCAACCAATGGAAAGGAGATTTCAATGAATGGACGGAATGTTAGGATATTTGGAATATTGTGCAATGTTGACTTTGTCGGTTAAGATGAGACTTGTTGAGAAAGATATTATTTTGATAATAAGCAATTATTTACCAATCGTAGATAGAAATTAACCATTCGTTGAAAGGATGAATAAGTAAGCAGTAAAATTGTCTACTTTTGAAATACGTGCCCACTAAATCGGTAACGCATGACGACGCAGGAAAATACAATCAATCGGCGACTGGAAAATTGGTTACACATCGGTATCTGGGTGCTGTTTGTGCTGGTGCACGCGCTCATTTTCACTCGATTTTTACCGTTTGAAGTCAGTTTATTGCGAAGTCTTGCCAACGTAGTGCCGATGGCGCTTATTTTTTATATCAATCTTACTTTTGTCAATCAATACTTGGAGCAGAAGCGATATGCGTTGTACGGGCTATTCATTACACTGCTTTTTTTGTTATTTACTTATTTGCGTACCAAAATTAATACGCAATTTCCAGAAATGCAAAGAGAAATCCTTGCGGTAGATACGTGGAACGGCTGGGCAATTGGCGCTGCTCTGACAAATCTAAGCGTATTGATACTCAGTATTTTCTATCAAACTTTATACAATCGCTACCACAATGAACAGCGCAATCTCGCCATCATCAACGAACAAAAAGAAGCCCAATTGCAATTTTTACGCGCTCAAATCAATCCTCATTTTTTATTTAATACGTTGAATAATATTTATGCTTTGGCTGTAACTAAATCCGATAAAACAGCGGAAATGGTGCTTAAATTGTCCAATTTGTTACGTTATGTTATTTATGACGGCAAAGCGGAACAAGTGGAATTACAACATGAAGTAAAACACATTCAGCAATTTATAGAACTATTTCAAATGCGCAGTGAGCAACCGCTAAATATTCAATTTCAAGTAACCGGCGAGACAAAAGGTATTCAAATAGAACCGATGATTTTAATTCCCATTGTGGAAAACTGTTTTAAACACTGCGATTTTGATACGAATGAACAGGCTTTTGTAAAAATTCATTTACAGATAAAAGATAAAATGCTTCATTTTCAAACGATAAATTCTAAAAATGATGCGGATTTACAAAAAGATAAAGTTGGCGGTGTCGGCTTAAAAAATATTCATAAACGGCTGGAATTGAAATATAAAGAAAAATATCAATTAGCGGTAATTGGAGAGAAAAATAGATTTGAAGTAGATTTGAAATTGGAAATTTTATAAAAGTCTAATATCTATTGTCTAAAGTCTTTAAAAAAATATGATAAAAACGCTCCTCGTTGACGATGAATACTTGGCACTCAATCTATTAGAAGAATTCACGAGTAAAGTGCCGGATTTAGAAATTGTGGATAAAATAAAATCTCCGATGAAAGCGCTGAATATTTTGCAGCAGTCACCTGTTGACTTGTTGTTTTTGGATATTCAAATGCCGACTTTGAGTGGAACCAACTTGCTGAAAACCTTGCCACATCCGCCTTTGACAATTTTTACAACTGCTTACAGTACTTACGCTATTGAAGCATTTGAGTTGAATGCGATTGATTATTTACTCAAACCTTTTTCATTTGAACGTTTTTTGCAATCGGTAAATAAAGCGAAAGAACAATTACAACTTCGTGCAAGCCAAACGATTATAACACCCGAACAAAGCCGCGATTTTTTTTCCATCAAAGCCGACGGAAAAGTAATAAAAATTCACTTTGATGATATTTTATTTATTGAAGGACTGAAAGAATACGTACGCATCGTATGTCGTGACGCGCGCTTCGTGACGCTGGAAAGCCTGAAAAACTTGGAAGAATTGCTGCCGTCAGACAATTTTATACGCGTTCATAAATCTTACATCATTGCTAAAAATAAAGTACAATCGCTGGAAGGCAATCTGTTGGAAATTGGCAAAAACAAAATCCCCATCAGCCGCAGCAAACGGGAGGAAATCGTGGCATGGATATTTTATAAATGATGGAGTACGAGGAGAAAGCGTCCTACGGTTCTGAACCGTAGGACGCTTTTTCCTCGCTTTCTCCGCCTCAATCCGCTACAAGTGCTAGTTTCAAATCCGGACTAATCGCTAAACGAGTAATATTCGTAATATCATAGAATTGTAAATTTGCCACTTCCCGCCATTTCACATTTTTACTTTTGGGGGAGAAATGAAATATCCGACTGCCTTTCGCCATTAGAATAGAACCGTCCGGCAGCACCGCAAAATCCTCCGCACCTGGCACAGTCGTAGCGATAGTGGTCACAGGCGATTCTTCCCAATTAGCGCCCGTCACCTTTTTTTGTACCAATTGCCAATCATCATATTGACTTTTCTTTACATACACTAAATTACCACTTGGCAGAAGCCGAAAACAACGTCCTACATTACTGGCAAAGACCGAGAATTCATCGTTTCGAACGTCTCCGATGGCTAAATCTGGCGGGGTATTATTCAAAAAAGCGGCTACGGTTTGGCTGTTAATCCAATAGAAATAGCCCATATTTTTCTGATATTTAAAAACGGGTCTGCCATTATTGAGCCGGTCTAAAGGAAATTCCCACAAGCGAATCAAGGTATCCGTTGCCGTATATTCCTGCCGGATTGCTGAAAAACGGAAGCCATCGCCCATCAAAGAAGAGGAAAATTCGCCTTCGGGCGTTTGCGTGATACGCAGTTTGGTCTTTTTTTCTAAATCGAATACATACAAATCCGGCTGGCGCTCACCGGGCATTTGTACAGACACACACAACTCATTTTTGCTGAAAAAAGAGGGATGATTATTGTAACCATTCGCGTTGAAATCTGTGAGATAGCGCGGCTTGGAAAATTGTAGAATAGTATCGTTAAGCTGTTTCAAATCAAATACAAACACATTCGACTTTCGAATAACTTGAGCTTGTAAGGTGAACATTACAGCCCAGCATAAAGTGAAGGTAAATACGATATTTTTCATAGTGTTTTATTTAAATGGCAGACTTTAGACCTTAGACTTTAGAGCGTAGATTTTAGATATAAAAACGTTTATAAAATCTATGGTCTAAAATCTACAATCTATGGTCTTTTCAAAATGATTTGCAAAAGTAAGAAGTTCAAGGGATTTGGCAGCTTTTTGACAATTGTAGTTTTCGTTGCCAACAAAAACAGTATTTTTTTCTTATATTTAGAAGATTGCTTCTGACACGGAGCTTTTGAAAGTAAACACACTTTTTTAAAATCAAAACCGATTTGTTATGACACGCTTCTTGTTACTTTTCTTGTTTTTATCTTTAAAATGCTCGATTTCTGCACAAATTGAATTCAAATTAGAAGACTTTGCCAGTGGACTTTCAGAACCAGTGGGCATCACGAATGCAGGCGATGCGCGACTCTTTGTGGTTGAAAAAAAAGGTATCATTCGCATTGTGAATGAAAATGGACAACTGCGCGACACAGCTTTTCTAAATATTGACTTGAAAGTAGGACCCAGTCGGGGGGAACAGGGCTTATTAGGTTTGGCATTTCATCCAAATTATGCGCAAAACGGGTATTTTTATGTTAATTATACCAATGATGCCGGCAATACCCATATCGCTCGTTTTCGCGTGAGCGCCAATAATCCAAATATTGCGGACCCTGCCAGCGAATTAGTTTTATTATCCATTGACCAGCCGTATGATAATCATAATGGTGGTGACTTGAATTTTGGTCCCGATGGTTATCTCTACATCGGCATGGGCGACGGCGGCTCTGGTGGTGACCCTGAAAATCGCTCGCAAAATCCGCAGTCTTTGCTGGGTAAAATGTTGCGGTTGGATGTAAATAAAACAAGTCCTTATATTCCTGCTGATAATCCGTATGTAAATGAAACCGCGACGCGGGACGAAATTTGGGCATTTGGTTTGCGTAATCCCTGGCGTTTTAGTTTTGATCGGCAGACGGGCGATATGTGGATTGGAGATGTTGGGCAAGGCAATTGGGAAGAAATAAGTCAACAACCTGCAAATAGCAAAGGCGGCGAGAACTATGGCTGGCGCTGCTACGAAGGTGATGCAAATTTTAATACCAATGGTTGTAGTGCAAAAAGTAATTATATTTTTCCGGTGATTGATTATTCGAGTAATGGCACGAGTACAGGCTGTTCCGTCACAGGCGGCTATGTGTATCGCGGTACGCGCTATCCGAATTTGCAAGGGCATTATATTTATGCGGATTATTGTTCCGGGCGGTTTTGGTCGCTGCGACCTGATGGTCAGGGCGGTTGGATAAATACCAATTTATTGAACAGTGCTGATTTTGATGTCGTCGCTTTCGGCGAAGACCGCAATGGAGAATTATACGTGGCAGGACTTGGTACCGGAAAAATTTATCGGGTCGTAGGCGGCACGACGAGTACAGAAGAACAATTGCAGATAGGAAAATTACTGTTAGCACCCAATCCGGCAGGCGACTTTATTCGTATTTCGATGGACGCATTTGTGCCGGATACGTATCAGTTTCGATTGTTGGATGTAACAGGTCGCTTGTTACGCGAGTGGCGTGAGGGAGTGTCAACGGGTTATAATAAAGAGATTTCTACTAAAGAATTGGCGGTCGGCTTATATTTTTTGCAGGTGCAAAAAGATGGAGAAGTGTTGACGCGAAAGTTTCAGAAAATATAAGTAAGCAGTTGGCGGTAGGCAGTCGCTTGTTAATTAACGGATGGATTTTTAATATATTAGAATTTATCTTTTCATTTAGTTTGTTTGAATGTAAGTCAAAGTTGTTAGGAATCAAGCAATATAAAATTGTAAAATAATTTTAATTCAAATTATTGGATTGTCAAATTATAGAGAGACTGCCTACTGCCTACTTACTTACTTCATGTGCGAGGTGACATCTTCGGCTGCTATTATATTCATCACGTTCTCCAATTTCGGTTCGCCGATAAAAATTACTTTCCCTTTTTGTTTCGCAAACTCCTGTATTTCAATACCTTGCCAGCGGTCGCCGCAAGCGTTATGAAGCCTGCAATTATCAAGAATAAGCGTAGCTCCGGGTTCTAGCGTAATTTTGGCATTTGCGGGGAGCGAAACACGGCAACTTATTTTTAAAACGCCACCTGTTACAATTGTCAAATTTCCTTCCAAGTCTTTCGCGCCGCGCCATTCCACACTATCCCGAATAATAATATTTCGGTCTTCATGGAGTTGACACCAGTTGGGTTGCAAAAAACGCCTTGCCAGTGTACCTTCCTGTGCCATTGCATAATGAATTTTTCCAATCTGACAAGGTGACCAAGCGTTTTGATAGGCATTATAATCCATCAAATTATTAGAAGCAGTCGTATCGCAAGGCGGCTCAGGTGTCCATGTCCAACAGTTATTGAGATGGTCAGGTGTGTCCGCACAATCATCTCCATACCAAGCATGATACAATCCAAAAATATGTCCAATTTCATGATTAAAAATGCCTCTGTAATTACCCGCTGCGCCTTTATTTTCAAACATTCCGGCAGCTTTTACCACATCCCCCAACGAAACGCCTACACCATACGCGCCATACGTCTTTGATTTTACACTGTCAGGATGATGCGGCATGATAAAAATATTTAATACAGAATCCAATTGAATGCCGTATTTGTTGATAGGCTCCCGTTTGTGCAAATTCGCATTTTTACCTTTATGCACATAAGGCGAAAGCTCCTCATCATAATGAAAATAAATACCTTTGTCATTTGCAATATTTGCAACAGGCGCGAGCACAAAGCGATAGCGCGTAGGCAAAACTTGCGTTTCGTTACCGCGTGGCAGCCACATTCGTTGGTTGGTTTCTAAATCTTTATTAATAGCTACCAGCAAATCGCGCGTAAAATTAATCGCTTCCTGTCCATTATAATTGCGGGAACTGTCACGGGTATTCATCCAATGAAAATTCACGCGCACATACTTCAAGGGCGTGTGGCTAAGATGCGCAGTATCAGGCGTATAGGTGAGTACATCAAAACAATTACTTTGAGTAGCATAAGTGGACTTATTTTTTTCTATGGCAATGGGTTGTCGTTGAATATCTTCCGCTTTTAAATACCAAACTTGTAACTTGGGCGCGCAAGAGACAGTTAAAAAACTACTAAAAATAACGAAAATATAATATATGTTACGCATGGTAGTGATTGCAATGATAGTGCGGCAAATTTCTAAAATGTGGCACACTTATCCAAGTCAAAAAATAGCTCAAGGTATTTGGCAACAGCCACTTCAAAATTAAAAACTTATGGGACCTATGTATCTATATGTTGAAAAAATACGTGCAGAAAATGGAATTTACATAGGTTTCTAATTGAAAATCATTCTTATACAATAATTCAAACATAAGGGTCGTTTCCCCCGTATATTACCTTCTGACGATAGCACTTCTTTAATTCTACTTCTTCCAGTAACTACCATTTCTATATTTCAAACACAGAATCCTATTTTATAAATTAAATTTTCTTTAATATGAAAGCAAACACGAAAAAGCAGTTCTATTTGATGCTACTATTGTTCAACTTGTTGACAATCAGTATATTGGCGCAGCCACCGGCACAAGGTCCGCCACCACCTGTCGCTCCGATTACGGAATTTCCAACGTTCATCTACATTAATTTTGTAGAAAATTCCATCAAAACGACCGTAGATTCTGCCAATGCAAAGATTCAACGCGACAAACCAAGTACAGGCGTCAACGCCAAATTGAGCTTTAGTGTCAAAGTGTTTAAACCTGGCATGAGTGTCACGACGCTGCCCGACAAGCCGAATCAAAATGTGGTGCGCACTGCTTTCATGGTGACCTATAAAATAACGGATATTTCTTACCACGGTATTCCTTATTTCAGCCGAGAAATTAATCAAAGTATTGATGTGTTTGTAGCTTGTAAAGATTGGTTTACAAATAACGGAAAATTGAATATATCGGCGGATATTCAACAACCTTATCTCGACGATGCTTCGTTTGGCGAGCAAGCCCTGAATTTCTTCATCGGCAATACCCTACTCAATTATGTAAGTAGTAAAATACGAAGCACGCTGCCTGGCGCGATGAACACTTCCACCGATGTGCCCTTACCTTGCAATTGTTTGAGCGTAAATGGCGGTACCGAGCCACAAAAATACAAAGACGGTGCTATCCTATTTGCCCTCAAAAAGCCCAGCACTCGACCGATGGGCACTGGCACTACTGCGTTTAATACGGCGACCGTTTCACTTTTGAAAATCAAGCGATTGACCGCCCGTGCTATCGGACAAACGCAGCCGCTGTACCAAGAAGTAGAAGATATTCAACTCGAATTTTATGCCAATCAAACCTCCCGTTTTGTCCAAATTAATACCATACGCGAAGGCGAAGAGCGAGCTATCAATGTGCAATCTTTCTCTTTTGGAAAACCTAAAGATGACGAAATGCTTGTGTTAATTGCTAACATCGAGCAACTGCCACTGACGAGTGCTAAAAAAGACACGCGCTTCAACGTGTATAGAAAAAGTAACAATTTTGGAAATGGCACACAGAAGTTGTTCGTGACCAAATCCTACTGGACTAAGCCGCAAAAACTGCCAGGCGGCGGCATGAGCAAACCGTACGAGGTAAAAGTAAATGCCTACGAACTCACGGTACAAATCAACATTGATAATGGTCAGACTACTGCTAAAAATTAATATAAAATGAAAGATGTCAGCCGATTCCAAATTCGGCTGACATCTTAAATCCTCAATCTTAACCTCAACCTCAATCTTGACCTTAACCTCAACCTCAATCTCGTATAAACGGATAATCTTTTTGCGTATAATTATCCACGTACAATTCAGAGGCTTCTGGAAAGGGCGATTCTTCTGCAAAGCGCGTTGCCGCTTGTATCTCTTCTTTAATTTTGTCTTTAATTACCTGCAATTCCGCTTCCGTTGCAATGCCGTTTTCTAAAATGCGGGTTTCCGTCATTTTCACTGGGTCTTTCTCTTTGTATTCCTCTACTTCTTCTTTGGTGCGATATTTCGCTGGGTCAGAGACGGAGTGACCTTTATAACGATACGTTTTGATTTCTAAAAAATAAGGACCATTGCCTGCGCGAATGTGTTCGGCGGCTTTTTTGATTGCTTCGTACACCGATTCTGGGCGCATGCCATCTACGGCTTCACTTGGCATATCAAATGCGGAACCGATTTTATACAACTCATGCACATTACTCGTGCGCACCACCGACGTACCCATCGCGTAACCATTATTTTCTACAATGTACAGCACCGGCAGTTTCCAAGTCATTGCCATGTTGAAAGATTCATACAACGAGCCTTGTCGCGCTGCACCGTCGCCGAACATCGTGACGCACAAATTACTTGTACCTTTATATTTCTCTGCAAATGCAACACCCGTGCCGATTGGAATCTGTGCGCCTACAATGCCATTTCCACCAAAATAGCGTTTCTCATTCGAAAAAAAGTGCATGGAACCGCCTTTACCCTTCACAATACCCGTTGACTTTCCGTACAATTCTGCCATCGCTTCTTTCGTAGAAATGCCGCGCCCAATTGCTGTTCCATGCTGGCGATAAGCAGTCACGATGCAATCTCCAGGCTGCAAGGCTGCTTCTATTCCAGCTACAACGGCTTCCTGCCCGATATAAACGTGGCAAAAACCGCGTATTTTCTGCTGTCCATACGCCACGAGTGCCCGTTCCTCAAATCTGCGAACGCGCAACATCAGTTCGTACCAGTTCAAGTACATTTCTTTACTATAGCCACTTTCGGCTTGTCTTTTCGTTAGTTTCTTTTTCTCTGCCACCATGTTATAAACGATTTATCGAGTTCTTGCGAAAATTCGCTGGACGGAGCACTGCTTCCCGTTCCAAGATACGGCAAAAATGAAAAATTTCAATTGGTTACCAATGAAACATCTAAAAAGAATTTTTGCATACGGAATTTAATAGGATTTTGTAAATCTTCAAGATTTGCTAAATCTCGAACTGCTGATAGCTGATAGCAAAAGAATAAGGATTCAATACATTTAATAATTGTATTGAATCTGCCAACTGCCTACCTCAAACTGCCTACTTTTCTAATATCCTCTGGCGTATCAATACTTATCGTTTTCGCTTGTGTAAAATTCACAAAAATCGGGTAGCCCTTATCCAGCCAGCGCAATTGCTCGAGTGATTCTGCTTTTTCGCGGTCGCCTTGTGGCAAAGCAGTTACTTCCAGCAGCGTTTCCCGACGAAAGCCATACAAACCAATATGCTTGTAAAAAATGCCTTGTTTCAACCACTGGTTTTGTGCAATATTTTCTAAAATTGGAATGGGTTGACGACTAAAATTCAAGGCTTTGCGATGCTCATCCAGCGTAACTTTTACTACATTTGGATTTAATAAATCATCTAATTTGTCAATCTGTTTCGCTAACGTTGCAATCGGTGCTTCTTTTTGTAATAATTCTATAATAAGATCAATAGAAGCTGGCTCGATGAATGGCTCGTCGCCTTGAATATTTACAACTAATTCATAGTCAGCGATTTGCCGCGCGACTTCTGCACAACGGTCGGTGCCGGTGAGGTGATTCGGGTCGGTCATGATTACATTGGCTTGAAACGTCAGCGCGTGATCAAAAATACGTTGGTCGTCCGTTGCAATAATGACAGCATCGAGCAAAGACGAAAGTTTTGCCTGTTCATAAACTCTTCGTATCATCGTTTTTCCACCAATAGTTGCCAAAGGCTTGCCTGGAAAGCGAGTAGAAGCGTATCTTGCAGGGATAATACCAAGTGTTTTCATTTATTTAGTTGTTTAAAGTTTTATGTTTTTTGTTTGAGGTTAAGGTTGATATTAAGATTAAGATTGAGCGGTCCACGTTTTAGTCTGGCATCTTATAATTTGGCATCAAAATTTTAAATTTTATACGCCACTAAACGGCGAAAGTTTCGTTTTTATTCAAATACGATTGAGAAAACTATGTGGAAATTACACGTTGTAACCCTGTTACTGCTTTGCAGCTATTTGAAAATGCACGCCACTGGCGACAGCACGCGCTACCTCATCTCGAAAGATACTATATTTCTCAACATTGACGCGGCAGGCGAAAAACTTTTTGCACACAAAATTGAGCGCAAACAGACGCTTTTCTCGCTTGCCAAATTCTACGGTTTATCCGTCGAAGAATTATATTTTTATAATCCGGGTTTGAAAGAAGAAAAAGTAGCACCCGGCGAAAAAATCATGGTACCCATTCCAAATCGAGCGATTATTCGATACAAACCGCAACAATTCAAATTCTGGAAACATGTACCCATTTTCTATGTTGTCAAGAAAGGAGACACGATGTTCAAGGTAGCGAAAACGATTTTCAAAATGCCGATAGACACCATCGTACAGCGCAATCGCTTAAAATCAGAAACCGTCAAAGTCGGGCAGTGCCTGCATATCGGCTGGATGAGTACGGACGGTGTTCCCGAAGATTATCACAAAGAAATTGGCACGCCGTTGTCGCGGAAAAATAATGCCCTGCGCAGGGTACACGCACGGGAGCAAGGCAAGCGCAAAATCCAGGAACACCAAGGCGTAGCGTACTGGCAAAAAAATAGCAAGGAAGACAGCGACTTATACGCGCTCCACCGAAACGCAAAGCGAAATAGTATCATAGCCGTCACAAATCCAATGAATAAATCTGTTATTTATGTAAAAGTAATCGGAAAAATACCAGACACGGCTTATGGCAATGAAGTGGTCGTGATTCTCTCTCCGATGGCGGCAAAAGCGCTCGGCGCACGCGACCCAAGGTTTTTTGTGAAGGTGAAGTATTATTAAATAGATGCTAGATAGGGAGATGCCAGATGTCGGACTTTATACGGCGAATTTTTTCGTTTTGTGGGTGTAATCTGCGAGCTTTGTGTTCCGAATTTTTATTCAACGGCTACGTACTCAGAAAGCAAGTGTTGAGGGTATCTAAAGTCTATTCTCTAAAATCTAAAGTCTTAAAAATAAATGAATTACAAAAATAATATTCTCGAAACGATTGGCAATACGCCATTGGTGAAGTTGAATCGTATCGCGGAAGGCATTCCGGCTACGATTTTGATAAAAGTCGAAACCTTCAATCCGGGGCATTCTATCAAAGACCGCATGGCGGTGAAGATGCTGGAAGATGCCGAAAAACGCGGCGACATCCAGCCGGGCGGCACTATTATCGAATGTACCTCCGGCAACACAGGTATGGGCTTGGCGCTCGCGGCGTGTGTGAAAGGTTACCGCTGTATTTTTACGACGACCGATAAACAATCGAAAGAAAAAGTGGATATTCTGAAAGCGATGGGAGCAGAAGTGATTGTGTGTCCTACGAACGTAGAGCCGACCGATCCGCGTTCGTATTATGCAATAGCAGAGCGACTTAGCAAAGAAATTCCGAATTCTTTTTGGTGTAATCAGTATGATAATTTGTCGAATCGGCAAGCGCATTATGAATCTACGGGACCAGAAATTTGGGAGCAAACGGATGGGAAAGTGACACACGTCGTAGTTGGAGTTGGCACAGGTGGAACGGTTTCTGGCGTTGGAAAATATTTGAAAGAGCAAAATCCGAATGTCCAGATGTGGGGCGTGGATACGTATGGTTCTGTTTTTAAAAAATATAAAGAAACGGGTATTTTTGATACCAATGAAATTTATCCTTACATCACGGAAGGCATCGGCGAGGATATTTTACCTAAAAACGTAGATTTTGACGTGATTGATTTGTTTGAAAAAGTAAGTGATAAAGACGGGGCACTCATGGCGCGTCGGCTCGCGCGGGAAGAAGGTTTATTGCTTGGTTATTCGGCAGGTTCGGCGGTGGCTGGACTGTTGCAATTAAAAGATAAACTAACAAAAGATGATATAGTTGTCGTCATTATTCACGACCACGGCAGCCGTTATGTGGGTAAAATTTATAACGACGATTGGATGCGCGAGCGCGGTTTTCTCGACACCGAACTCAAAGTGCGCGACATCATTGCGCGAAAGCGCGAAAAGCAATTCCTTTCCGTGCAAAAAACGGACACGGTGCGCCAGGCATTCAACTTGATGAAAGAACACGAAATATCTCAAATGCCTGTAATGAGTAATGGCGACATCGTGGGTTCTATTACAGAAAGCAGTGTATTGAGTTATTTATTAGAAAATCCATTACATAATTCTGAAAAATTGTTAGAAAATGTAATGGGTGAACCATTTCCGACCGTGAGTGAAGATTTATCATCGAGCCAATTAAGTAAATACATCGGGCGAAAAATTCCGGCAGTGGTAGCGAAAGATAAAGCGGGTACCTTACATATTTTGACGCAGTATGATATTATACAAGCCATGTAAATTACCTAAACCATATATGATATTATAATCGGTCCGCTATCTTTTGAACTTCGGTAATAGAAAGTCCTGTTATTTCGTTAACGAATTCTATAGTCATGCCTTTTCGCAAAGCAGTTTCGGCAATTTCTTCTTCACGGCTTTTTACCGCTTC
>CAZJXN010000078.1:0-4285 GCA_964549655.1 uncultured Saprospiraceae bacterium | reverse complement strand
TTACCGCTTCTTTTACAGCAGTGGTTACTTCGAGTTGCATAGTTTCTACAAAACTTGCATCGCTTCGCTGCAACTCCAGGTAATATTCATAGGCTTTGCGGTCAGCAGGAGCTAATTTTAAAATATCCAATTTTTGGCTTGCTGCTTTCAATCCCTTCGCGGTGAATTCTTCTTTTATTTCTGCGGTTTTCAAAAAAAATACCCATTCGTCCAACGTGTCTTTAGCAACTTCATTAAAACGATTGGTCTTTATTACATAATATTCGGGATATAAGTCTGTTACAGATGGTTTTCGGAACAATTCTTTTTGTTTTTCTGATAATTCTAATTCGTCATTACTATGAATGCCGACAAATTTAGTCGTTCCATGATATATATAATCGTTTCCCTGACCTAAGTCGAAGTAAACAATATTGACGGAATAAACCTTTTTGACTTGTGAATAAGGCTGTCCTTCGGCGATATGCTCCACAATAACCTTTGCCGTGCCGTACAACATTCTCTGGAAATAGTCTGCTTCTCTCGTGTTTTGAATTTCAACAATAATTAATTCACTCTTGCTATTCTCCACCAAAATATCTACCCGGTTAAACTTGTCGTCCTCGCGCTCCTTATTTCCTTCGCTTTCCAAGATTTGTTTTATCTTAAAATCCTCTCGCAGCAACTCGGATAGAAAACCCTCCAAGATGTCGAAATTAGCTTTGTTGCGCAGTAAGCGCTTCATCGCCCAATCAAATCGAACCAGTTTTTTTGCCACTATTTATTTTTTATGCAAAAATACAGAAATTACAGCGGTGGCACAAGATTTTGTAAACCAATTGATTAGGGGTGAATAAATAAAGAAAGAAATTCAAAACAACTCAATCTGATTCACCACCACATCAGCAGGTTGCGTAGCACTTTTATTTTGCGATTGCAAAGTTGGCAGAATGCGTTTTACCACGCGGAGCCGATGCGTGTAACGCCCTTGGTCATTATTATATATTCCAAAATGGTCAATCGTATCAATCCTCACTTTGCCATAAGAATGGATAATTTGTAAATTGGGAAGCAGAATGCCGACGTGCGCGATTCGACCCATTCTATCTTCAAAAAAAGCCAAGTCACCTGCTTTTGCTTGTTCCATAAAATCCACGGATTCGCCTATAAACACTTGCTGCGCGGCTTCCCGAGGTAATTTGATACTCGCTATTTTGAACACCATTTGTGTGAAGCCGCTGCTGTCAATGCCAAAGGGCGAGCGACCACCGGCAAGGAACGGCGCATGCAGATAGCGGCGGGCAATTTTTAAAATAATTTCTGCTGTCGGAAGAATATCGTCGGGAAACACGGCTTGTCCGCTGAACGTATAAGTAGAATTTGCCAATTGAAAACGCATTCCATCAAAATTAGGTAATTGCGCACCGAGTGTAATCGGCAGGAAAAAATCAGCACCCATGACAGCTTGCGAGAGTTCGAGGTTATAAGAAAAATGTTCGTTGAAGGTTGAAAATTCTGTAGGTGTAATCGCTTGTAATTGATTGGTTTGTGTCCAACCGATGAGATTGTCCCACGCACAACGCACTTGCGACCACAACCTGCCTTTGGTTTCTATCACTTCTACCAATTCGCCAAAAAGCAATTGCGATACCATTTCGCTGCTGTCAGAAGCGGACGCTCGCACGGGCACGATGCTGAGTGGACAAATGTGATACATATTAAGGTTGAGTTTAAGGTTTAGGAGGTTTAGTTCGAGGTTGAGGTTAAGATTAAGGTTGAGGTTAAGATTAAGGTTAAGACGAAGCTGATTATTTTCAAATGAGAAAAGTAGAATTTAAAAAAAAGTTACTTACTTCAATCGCCCTTTTCATTCCACTCTAAATCTCAACTTTAATCTTAACCTCAACCTTAACCTCAGTCTCAACCTTAACCTAAAATCTCAAAAATAATAAAAACGGGTGAAAGTCCGTTGAGTTGAAGAAAATTTCGTGCTACTTTTACAGGAACGTAGCGCGGTCATACGGGATTCCAATATTCTAACGTTCCATCATTGCAATATTTCTATAATTCCAACATTCCAAAAAAAAAAATATGAAAAAATATTGTACGTTTTTTACCCTGCTATTTCTTTTTTTTAAAATTTGTTTAATCGCGCAAGACCAGCATTTTACGCAGTTTTATGCCTCGCCGCTTACGCTGAATCCGGCACTGACGGGTGCTTTTGGTGGCAAATATCGGGTCGCAATTATTTATCGGGACCAGTGGCGCAATGTGTTGGACAATCCGTATGTGACGATGGGCGGAGCGATTGATACGCGGTTTACGCTCAATTCCCGGCGCAAGCGCTCCAAAGATGCGTTTGGCGTTGGGGTGCAATTTTTCAGTGACCGTGTGCCTTCCATTGACTTTTCGACCAATCAGATTAATATTTCCGGAGCTTTTCATAAGTCGTTGAATAAAAATGCCGACCAATTTTTGTCCTTAGGCGTTCAACTCGGCATCGCGCAGCGCAACGTGAACTACGAGCGAATCGATTTCGGCGACCAATTCAACGGCAACAACGGCTACACCGAACCAACGGGCGAAGTGCTGCCTGAAAATAATTTTTCTTACGGCGATATTTCGGTTGGTTTACATTATTCTTCCGCGCCACGCAAGGGCGTTGGCTTCTTTATCGGCGGAGCGATGCATCATTTACTGGAGCCACAAGTCAGTTTTTACATAGACCGAAACCCGCGAGACGGCACGCAATTCAACGGCAATAATAAACTGCTGCGCAAGTACACGGCGCATTTTGGGGTGCAAATTCCTGTGGGCGAGCGCGTGCAAGTGCTGCCACGCGCGATGGCGTATATGCAAGGTGCACATCTGGCAGCCAATGCCGGTACGAACCTGCGCTTGCTCGTGGATGACATCAGTGGCACGGCGGTACACGTGGGCGGCTGGGTGCGTTCGGTGCGCAACGAAGACGATAAATTTTCCCTCGATGCAGTCGTGGCGCTGGTTGGCTTAGAATTTAATAACTTCCTCTTAGGCTTTAGTTATGATGCGAATTTGAATTATTTGGGTACGAGTGGGCAGCGGCAGGGTGCGTTTGAAATATCACTTGCGTTTTTAGGGCAGTATGAAGATGAGACGGTATTGTGTCCAAAATTTTAGAAACTTTTTTTACCTGCGCTCGGTACATAATGGGAACGTAGATTGAGCGGATTTCCGCTTGCTTATTCTTTCCCAAAAACGAAAAAATCACATAGAGAATCCGCAAAAATCCGCTCAATCCGCGTCATCCGCGTTCCAATTATTGTAAAAAGGGCACGTAACGTTAATAAGCAATAAAAGTGTACAGATTGAAAAATTGAGGTAGAATTTGCTGTCTTATTAAAACAAACACGACTACTATCTCTTAATTAGCAAAAAAGTTAATAATGTTTTATAGATTTATTATATTTTTATTTGTAATAACTTTATATCAACCTACCTTATTTGCACAAAGCAATAAAGTCACACTATCCGGCAAGGTGCAAGATGGGAAAAGTAAAGCGGCGCTACCATTTGTAAATGTAACGCTTAAAACGGAGCAAGATAGTGTAATGGTATCCGGCACGATTACAGATGAAGAAGGGCGATTTAGTTTGGCTGATATTACAAGTGAAAATTATATTTTATCTATTTCTTACATTGGTTATGAAACAAAGCTGCAACCGATTTTAGTGGGAAAGCTAAGTTCGTTTTTGGATTTGGGAAATATAGAATTACAAGAAGCGGCTCAGACATTACAAGAAGTGGTCGTCACAGGCACGCAAGATAATGTTTCGGAGAAAATGGATAAAAAAACATTTAGTGTAGAAAATAATATTAGTCAAAGTGGCGGCTCTGTTTTACAATCTATGAAAAATTTGCCTGGCATCACCATTGACCAAGAGGGTAAAGTACAATTGCGGGGAAGTGATAAAGTGACGGTATTAATTGATGGAAAACAGACGGCGCTTACGGGTTTTGGCAATCAAACTGGTTTAGATAACATTCCTGCTTCTGCTATTGAAAAGATTGAAATTATTAATAATCCGTCTGCAAAATATGATGCCAATGGGAATGCTGGCATCATAAATATTATTTACAAGAAAAATAAACAAGAAGGTTTTAATGGTAAAATAGGCTTGACGGCAGGCTTGGGTTCGTGGTGGAGAAAAAGAGAAAACCTGCCCACGATTCGCCCACAATATCAGCAAACGCACAAAATCAATCCCTCGTTGTCTTTAAATTATCGGAAAGAAAAGTTGAATCTATTTTTTCAAGGTGATTTATT
>CAZJXN010000077.1:0-25360 GCA_964549655.1 uncultured Saprospiraceae bacterium | reverse complement strand
TAGTTGAGGCATCTCACTGCATGGTGGGATGCCTCAATTTGCCACTTAAAGCAGGATTAGCAAATCAGCAAAACTTGTCCCGCACGGCGGGATTAGCATATCACCCTATCTTCTCTTCATCGCCCCCTTCGCTGGTGCGCCTGGCATTGCCATATTGCCCATCGGCATTTTACTCATTTTGTGCATCATCTTGCGCATCTGGTCAAATTGTTTTAAAAACATATTGATTTCGTGCAAGGTTTTGCCGCTTCCTTTTGCAATACGGAGTTTACGGCTGGCGGTCATTAGGTCAGGATTGCCGCGCTCCTGCGGCGTCATGGACAAAATCATACATTCTACCTTACCAAAAGCGCTGTTGTCAATATCCACATCTTTCAAGGCTTTGCCCATACCGGGTACCATATTCATGAGGCTTCTGATGTCACCCATGCGTTTGATTTGGTTAATTTGCGCCAAAAAGTCGTTGAAATCGAATTTATTTTTACGAATCTTACTTTCTAATCGCTTGGCTTCTACTTCATCAAACTGCTCCTGCGCTTTTTCTACAAAGGTGACAATATCGCCCATGCCCAAAATGCGCTGCGCCATCCGGTCGGGGTAGAACACATCGAGCGTGTCCATTTTCTCGCCCATGCTGACAAACTTAATGGGCTTGCCAACGATATATTTAATAGAAAGTGCCGCACCACCGCGCGTATCGCCGTCTAATTTGGTCAACACCACGCCATCATAATTGATGACCTCATTGAAGGTTTTTGCCGTGTTTACTGCATCCTGACCCGTCATGGAATCCACTACAAAAAGCGTTTCGTGAGGTTGAATAGCAGCTTTAATATTGGCAATTTCGGTCATCATCACCTCATCCACCGCAAGGCGACCGGCCGTATCCACAATCACCATATCAAAGCCGTGCGTTTTGGCGTGTTGAATGGCGTTCTTTGCAATTTCTACCGGATTTTTATTCTCTGGTTCTTTATAAATCGGCACGCCGACTTGCTCCGCCAGCACGGTCAACTGGTCAATCGCCGCCGGGCGATACACATCCGCCGCGACGAGCAAAGCGGTTTTTTGTCGTTTATTTTTTAAATAATAAGCTAACTTGCCCGTGAAAGTGGTTTTACCAGAACCTTGCAAACCGGCGATTAAAACAATAGAAGGTTTTGTTTTACTAATGGTAAGTCCTTCCGATTGTCCGCCCATGAGGTCGGTTAGCTCGTCCATGACGATTTTCACCATCAACTCGCCGGGCTTCACCGCTTTCAGTACGTTATCCGTACCGAGGGCTTTTTCCTTTATTTTATCGGTAAACTCTTTGGCAATTTTATAATTCACATCCGCATCTACCAACGCACGGCGAATCTCTTTAATGGACTCCGCCACGTTTAATTCCGTCAACTTATTACTACCCGTCAGCACCTTAAAGGCACCATCCAACCGGTCACTTAGGCTTTCAAACATATCTTTATTGTGTTATATTTTTGTCGTGCTTTTGTATGGTAAGGCAATAATATGCTTATACTAAAACACCTTAATGCTAAAACACATTTACACCAGAAAAAGCTTGCAAATATAGCGAAAATTGAGAAAAACTGCTATCAAACAAATAAACTATCAACAAGATTTATTACCCCTTAACAAAATGTTAAAATTTTTAAAGTAAATACATACATTTTCCCCTTTGAATGCTTATATTTGACTCGGCTAAAATGGACAGCTCCCCAATCTCCGCAAGACTTGACGGGTGAGGATTTAAAAAATGCTCGAAAACCAAAAGGAACGAGGAATTTAGAGCAAGTGATTTTGTGTAATCACCTCACTACTAACCCATTCTGATAACGCAGACTACTATTTGACGGCTATTCTATTGCAATTTTTTTAGCTAACATAAAACCTTATATGACTGCCTTTCCAAAAATTTTAATCATGCTGGCACTTTGGCTGCTCTACACGTTTTTAGTGTGGAGGGGCTGTTCCGATGAGCTGTGTACCAATTGTGGCGCCGGAACTGTAACAGATGTGCCACCAACCACCGACACCAGCGCGGTGCGACGCTATCCATTGGATTTTAAATGGTCAGATCCTACGGCTTACACCAATGTCGGGTTTGACTCATTGCGCCAATCTATTCTGGCAAAAAGTCCTGAAAATGGAATACTGGAAATCACGGGCTTGTACTACGAAGCAGAACCAAAACCAGCCGGCTTTGCCAATATGGGTTTTGCGCGTGCCGAAAAAGTGAAAGCACTGATGACGGGCATTCCGGCTGATCGGATTCAAACCAGAGCGCGCCTCATTGACGAAACGGCTGGCGTACGCACCGGCTATTTTGAAGGTGCTTTATTTGACTGGCGAGAAGCGAAACAAACAACTGCCCGAACAGTAGAGGAACTTGCCGACCGCATCATCATTCGATTCCCATTTGGTTCGTTGGAAAAAGAATACGAGCCTGCCGTGGACGAATACCTCACCAAACTGGCGACCCGCGTGAAGGAAACCGGCGAAACCATAACGCTTACCGGACACACCGATAACGTGGGCAACGACGCTGGCAACCTTTCCTTTGGTAAACGCCGTGCAGAAGCTATCAAAGCAATCTTGGTACGAAATGGCATCAAAGCCGACCAAATTAGCACGGATTCTAAAGGAGAATCGCAACCTGTAGCAACCAACGACACCGACCAAGGCAGACATGAAAACCGCCGCGTGGAAGTGCGTTTGGTGAAAAAACAGTAGATTAATGTGCTAATTTGCCAATGTGCTGTTGGCTGTAATTTAGAAGTCAGAGCAGGGAAGTCAGATATTAGACGCTTACTTCTTGTTTTGTAAGTAACGGATTAATAATGGATTGTAATTTCTGTCCTAAAGTTTGCAGAGTCTCTGCGTTCTTTGCGCCTCTGCGATTAAAAATAAAAGTGCTTTAGCATTTAATATTTCAAAAAAATTAAAACGAAAATAAACCATGAAATTCCTCTTATTACAAATACCTATTGCAGATTGTTGGTGGTGGTGGCTGCTGGCATCACTCGGTTCTTTCTTGTTGGGATTATTATTAGGTTACTGGCTGTGGTACAAATACTACCGCCGTGTGCTGGAACTCGAAGAAGAAGGCAAAGGCTTGCGCCTGCGACTCACCGAGTGGGAAGAGAAAAACAAGGAATTGGAGTATCAAATAGAAGAAGCGAAAAAAGAAGTGTCCGGTTTGCACCATAACTTACACCTTTGCGAGGCAGACAAGCAAATTTTGAAATCGAAGCTCGACCAAGCAGGTGCTGCGTTGGTGGTAGGAGAGAAAGGTGTAGGTATTGATTATGCTAGCATATTTCCGCAGGATAATTTACAGATTGTGGAAGGCATCGGCGCTAAAATCGAACAAGTGCTTATCAGTGCGGGCATTTCCCATTGGTCACAATTGGCTGCTGCGAAAACAGAGGATTTAGTAAAAATTCTTGAAAATGCGGGTCCAAATTATCGCATTCACAACCCAAGTACCTGGCCCCACCAGGCGCAATTAGCACAGGACGGCAAATGGGAAGAACTCATCAAATACCAGAAAACGGTGGGTTCTACCAGCGAAGGCGATTCACCTTCAAAAGTGGAAAAATTAGCAATGCGTACCCTGGGCTTTTCTAATAATCCAGAAGATTTGCAAATTATAGAGGGCATCGGCGCTAAGATTGAAACACTGCTCAAAGATGCTGGTATCAGCAACTGGATTGAATTGTCCAACACGTCTACCGAGCGATTACAGGAAATTTTGACTGCTGGCGGCGGCACGTTCCGATTGGCAAATCCAAGCACATGGGGACACCAGGCACGACTTGCACACGAAGGCAAATGGGGCGAACTCATTGCGTATCAGGAGTTTCTGAGTGCTGGAAATGATAAAGGTTAGTGGTGAGATGTAATTTGTGAAACGGGAAATGTGAAACAGGAACCGTACATTGTGAAATATTTGATAATTATACAGTTCATTCCCTGTCATTGCTTAAAATGGCAGGGAATTTTTTTGATAGAAAGGATATGTTTACCTTGCACGTTTTCAATGCGTTTCTTTGATATAAAACAACACTTATGAAAAATACAATTCTATTCACATTATTATTTCTCTGCTTTGCAATACCGCTTTCGGCGCAACTTGCCAAAGACGAAAATCCACCTGCATCTGGCTTTAATATGACTGAATCGGATGCCAAAGCCATGCAAATCGCCAATGAAGTGATGCAAGCAATGGGCGGCAGAAAGAGCTGGGACGCAGCACATTACATCGCTTGGAATTTTTTCGGACGGCGAATGCTTCTTTGGAATAAATACAGCGGTGACGTGCGTATTGAAGTGGACAGCATGATTTATTTAGTCAATGTGCAAACCAATACGGGCAAAGTAAAACGCGGCAATGAAGTGCTTTCCCAACCTGATTCTATCAAAAAATACGTGGAGCGCGGCATCAGCATTTGGATAAATGATAGCTATTGGCTCTTGATGCCTTTTAAATTAAAAGATTCGGGTGTAACATTAAAATATACGGGCGAGCAAAACAATGCAGAAAGCAAGCCCTGCGATGTATTGCAACTCACGTTTCAAAATGTAGGTAGAACGCCAGAGAATAAATATTTGGTATATGTAGATAAAACGTCGCGCCTTGTCACCCAATGGGAATATTTTCCAAAATACACGGATGAAAAACCAAATTTCTTTACCCCTTGGGCAAACTACAAAAAATATGGTGATATTATGCTCTCCGGCGACCGAGGTAACAATCGGCAATTAAGTGACATCGCTGTTTTTTCCGCAGTACCAAAAAGCGTTTTTTCCTCTTTTGACCGCGTAGATTATTCTAAATTAAAATAAGGCATTGACTTATAAGCAGGCATAGTCTATATTTGCAGCCAATTTTGAAATAGGATAAGATTGAGTTTAAGGTTGAGATCGCTTGGTACTTATGCTTGGTTGAGCGTTTAGAAAGTTGACACATACTCATTATGGAGAATCTGGAACGTGTCAAAAGAACTAAGTGATAAGCGATCTCAACCTCAACCTTTAAAAAAACGCTATGCCTTCATCGTCTCATCGTGGAAATACCGTTCCCTTGTCGCCCTTTCGGAAGCTGGCTGCAATGGCGGAAAACGCCAAAGCACATGGCAAACGAGTATTTCACCTCAATATTGGTCAGCCTGATATTCTCACGCCGCAAGCTGCGCTGCAAGCTGTAAAAGACAAAACAATTCCTGTTTTAGAATATAGTCCTGCCGAGGGCATCTGGTCGTACCGCCAAAAGTTGACTGGTTATTACAAAAAATATAATGTTGACCTCACGCCGAATCAAATTATGATTACGACGGGTGCTTCGGAAGCGGTGTACTTTACGTTGCTCGCTTGTCTTGAAGCGGGTGAAAATATCCTGATGCCGGAGCCTTTTTATGCCAATTATAATGGCTTTGCGCACATGGCAGGCGTGGAGGTACGCACGGTCACGAGTACGATTGACACTGGTTTTGCATTGCCGAGTGCGGCAGAGATTGAACGGCATTTAACTTCTGATACAAAAGCGATTTTAATTTGCAATCCAAATAATCCCACCGGCACATTTTATCCAAAAGAAACATTAGAAGAATTGGCTATTATTGTGAAAAAGTATGATTTGTTTTTGATTGTGGATGAAGTGTATCGGGAGTTTTGTTACGATGGGCAAGCGTTTGTTTCTGCGCTGACGATTCAAGGCATTGAAGAAAATGTAATTGTAATTGATTCTATTTCAAAACGTTACAGTGCTTGCGGCGCGAGGGTAGGGGCATTAGTCACTCGAAATGAATCGGTGTTGTCGGCTATCAATCGGTATGCAATGTTGCGGTTGGGCGCACCCGCGTTGGGGCAATTACTCGGAGAAGCTTTGTTGGACATAGATGATAGCTATTTGGAAGCGGTGAAAGTGGAATATAATTTGCGTAGAATGACGGTTTATAATCGCTTGCAACAAATGGAGGGCGTGACGAGCTACCTGCCAGGCGGTGCATTTTATTGTTTTGCAAAATTTCCGGTGGATGATGCCGACCGCTTTTGTCAGTGGTTGTTGGAAGAATTTGAGTACAATGGCGCTACGGTGATGTTGTCGCCAGGGGCAGCATTTTATGTGACGCCAGGCTTGGGTAAAGACGAGGTTCGGATTGCGTATGTCATTAATGTGGAGGCGCTGGAAATGGCGATGGATTGTTTGGAAAGAGCGTTAGAAGTGTATCCGGGAAGGAAGGAAGTGAGCAGTTTGCAGTTGGCAGTGGCGCAATAGTTGTGTTATTTACAAAATTAATAATTCAGGCAAGTCACCTTTCTGTCCAAAAACAACAGCATTTTGATTAAAATATTTTCCAATTTCAATGGCTTTTGCTTTTGGAATATTCAAAATAAAGAGACTGATTTCCGGTTCCCAATTTTTATCTGAACCAATGCCTTTTCCATTGAAATAAAGATAATTTTCCTGTTCGACCCATTTTATTAATGCTTGATGGCACGTTTCATTTTCTATTTGCGAAAGCAGTACAGACTTTGGATTCCATGCGGTGACGAATGCCCAAGTGGACGCGTTTTGCTGTTCTAATAAAATTTCTAACGTTGGATTTGCCTGTCCGATTTTGATGTCAAGCGAAAAATCGGTTATCTGATAAACCGTCATTCGGTAGTCATTTAAGAGCTGTTGGTCTATATTGCCGGAAGAATCATCCATTGTTGCTATGGGGTGCGTAAACAATATCGTAGCTTCGCGCAGTTTTTGAGTAAATGTTTTGAAAATATGGGAATGGATCGGAATACCATTATTGGTTTAACATTGATTGTAGCTTTAATGCTCATCTGGCAGGTGCTTTTTATTGCGCCAGAGTCCAAGAAAAAAGCGGAAGAGAAGCGGATGCAAGATTCTATTGTATTAGCAGAGCGCCGCGTGGATAGCTTGGAGCAATTAAAAAAAGTGGAAGTTACTACACCAGATACTGCTGCTCTTGTGGAATTGCCGGATTCGGTGCGGAACACACAATTAGCGGGCAAATTTGGTGCTTTTGCAACTGCTGCGGTTGGTAAAGAACAATTGGAAACATTAGAAAATGATGTTTTCAAAGTTACTTTTTCCAACAAAGGCGGTCGGATTGTGCAGGTCGAATTGAAGCATTACAATAAGATTTCGGAAGACGCGAAAAAGAAGGAAATAAAGAGTACGCTTCGGCTATTGGATGACCCAAATGATCGTTTTGAATATCTTTTGCCGGTGACGGGCGCACCCGATGGCAAAGTACGCACGGGCGATCTTTATTTCACGCCTTCTAAAACGCAGAATTCGATTACATTCCGCGCTGATGCAGGGAATGGACGTTATTTTGAACAAAAATATACGATTTCGCCGGGTACGTATAAAATCGGTTATGACCTGCAAACGCAAGGCATGAACAGTGTATTGAATGGAGATCGGAAATCAATTCCGCTGTATTGGCTGACGTATTTGGATAAATTGGAGAAAAACACGCTGTACGAGCGACAGTATTCCACCGTGTATTTAAAACCCGTGGACGACCAGTATAGTTACGTTGCTTATACGTCCAACGACTCGGAAGATTATACCGACAAACCTATAAAATGGGTGTCGCATGCCAATCAATTTTTCAATACGTCTATCATTGCTAAAAGCCAATTTAACGGGGCTTTGGTACAAGCCGAACAATATAAGGACGATGCTGAGAATTTGAAAAAGCTGCAATCGGAAATTCAGATTCCGTATAATTCGGCTGGGAATTATAGTTTTGGCATGGACATCTACGCAGGTCCGAATGAATTCAAGCAATTGCGGTCTATTGGAGTGGAATTGGAAGATGTAATTCCGTATGGCTGGGGGATTTTTGGCACCATTAATCGCTGGATTATTCGTCCTATTTTCAACTTTTTATCAACTTTCATTGGGAGTGCTGGTATTGTTATTTTAATGCTGACTTTTATTGTAAAATTGATATTATATCCTTTGACGTATCGAATGCTGTATTCGCAATCCAAAATGGGTGCGTTGAAGCCGCAGTTGGAGGGTTTGAAAACGAAATTTAAGGATGACCCGCAGCAGTTGCAGATGGAGCAAATGAAGATTTATCGAGAGTTTGGGGTGAATCCGCTCGGTGGGTGTTTGCCGATGCTTTTGCAAATGCCAATCTGGTTTGCACTATATCGGTTTTTTCCGGCGGCGATTGAATTCCGACAAGCAGGTTTTCTTTGGGCAACTGACTTGTCGTCTTACGATGTGTTTATGCGGTTGCCGTTTGAAATTCCATTTGGATTTGGCTCGCACATTAGCTTATTCACCTTTTTGTGGGCAATTACAACCTTGATTTACACTTATTACAGCACCAGACACATGGATATGTCGGCGAATCCGGCGTTGAAATATATGCAGTATATTATGCCTGTGATGTTTCTCGGCTTTTTTAATAGTTATGCTTCTGGTTTAACTTGTTATTTACTTTTTAGTAATTTGATTAATATTGGGCAAACTATTGCAACTAAGACTTTCCTTTTCAATGAGGATAAAATTAGGCTGCAATTGGAAGAAAATCGAAAGAAACCCAAGAAAAAAGGCGGTTTTCAAGAGCGGATAGAAACGGCTTTGAATGAGCAGAAAAAGATACAAGCGCAGCGACAGGCAGCTACGCAAGCACAGCCTAAGCAGCAAGCACCAGCGAAGAAAAAGCCAACGACGGGGAAGAGTAAGTAGGCAGTGTGCAGTAGGCAGATACTAATTAATTGATATACAAAAAGCCCGCGATTTGAATAATCGCGGGCTTTTTCATTTACCGAACAAAGTTCGGTGGTACAGATTTGTTAATTCGACTTGGGTTTCTATAAACATTCGACTTCCCAGAAGTCTGTTTATAATTTCACAAATCAATTCACATACAGCCGCTGAAATGGAATAATTACATCATTAGCCGTCAGGTTATTTAACTGCCGCAAGCGTTCTACCGTTACGCCGTAGTTGCGCGAAATTTGATATAAATTCTCTCCTTCTTTTACTAAATGGAGTGAGCGTTGACCTTGAAAAGAAATATTGGAATTAGTATCATACGTTTGAGGGACGGTGTTGTCAGTGCCGCCGGTTGTCATGCGTCTTGCCAATTCAGGGCTTACGTTGCCATTCGTGCCGCGTGGTAATTGCGTTTGAGAAGGTTGATAAAATTGGGGCGTGATGCGCTCGTCGCTTTGAAAATTATAAGGTGAACGGGAGGTGAATTCTCCCATGTTGCCGTATTGGGTTGGCGTGGTTTGCACACTGGTATTGGGCGCACAATCGTTTACTTTCAGGGGCTGTGCAATTTTTACCACTTCATTTTTACCCAAGCCATTCATGTCCCGCAGGCGGGCTTCCGAAAAACCATATTTCAAGGCAATAGAAGCGACTGTTTCTCCGCGTGCTACTACGTGGTATTCTTGGTTGGCTTTCCAAGCGGCAGTCGTGTTATCTATCGTTTGAGCTTGCGGTTGTATCTGTATGCCTTTGTTTATCAAGGTATTTTCATACGGAGCAGGTTGGGTTACAGCCGGGCGATTATCTACGCTATAAGGAAAATCAGAACGATATTGCCCTTGACCTATTACTACTTGTCCTATACCTATCGGTACTCCTTGCGTAGGCGTGGTAGGTGCTACCCGCAGGCGGTCACAACTTCCAATGCTGGTAGAAGTACCTAAGTTATTCCAAGACTGTATTTGAGACACCGTGACACTATATTGTTTAGAAATCCGATAAAGCGTTTCGCCTTTTGTGACCACATGATAACCGTTAGTAGCTTCGATTCCACAAGGATTGCTTGCCATTCTGTTGGTAGGAATAGTAGCATAGTTAGCGGGGGTAGGCGTTTGTGTTCTGGGGCTTACATTATAATTAGAAGGATTTTTGGGTGTTACATCGTATTCTTGAATGAGACCGCCTTTTTCTGTTAATTGAGTCGTACTGGTCGGTTGCGTTCTTTTGCAAAGAAGACGGAGGTAATCTACAACAGGATAATTATTCACTTTTTCCAAACGCAGCGTGTGGTTCAGGGCATCCGTTGCATCTTGTCCATTACGCACTTCTGATATTCCAATTTCAGGTATAAAAACCATATCTGTGTAAGGACGAGCCTCGCCAGTGGTGCGTTGTGTAAATAAAAAAGCACCGGTACAATCATTTTCTAATTTGCCTTCAAAATACATTTCGGATCGGCGCGTGGTAGCGATATTTTCGCCGATGATACCTCTTTGCGCATCCAAATTAAAACTATAGCGAGGGGATTCAAACTGAATTCTATTGTTAACCATCTGGTAATACGAAGCCTGTGTCACGGGCGAAACCGTATATTGCTGATTATTTTTGCGAATGACTAAAAACATGCGGTCTGTGCCGTTATTAACACCTTGTACCATCTGGGAAGTGAAAACATTACTGCCACAAGCATACACTTGCGCGGGAAGCACTTCCTGTAGGCGTTGATTCTCCGCACCGATTTCTAAAAAAACGTGCTCAATAGCATTTACATTTACCCGATATGTTACATATTCACTGGTAGCACCGTTTTCCATATTGGCGTACAACAGCCTATCCATGCAGGTTACATCGTATAGCACGTAATAATTAGCACTCCATACCTTGGAATGTGATAAGAAAAAAAGAAAACAAATCGTTAGAATTATAATTTTGCGAATCATGCTATTGAATTTAAATGTTTGCGAAAGAAGCCGAGAATCAATAAGTTATACAAAGTTTCACCAAAAAAGTGAATAACACAATATGTTGAACGAAAGTTTTTGAAAAAAGATTGCCAAATTTGATTTATTTTTCGTAAGAATAGTGTTAAAGGTGGAATGTAGGAGATAAACTAGACTTTGGTGGAAAAATTAAAGGCATTGATACTTTTATATACTGCGAAAAAGGGGACTGCTTATTGTCTTTGGCAGGTATTACAGCCTAATTATTTTTTATAAAAACTTTGCCTTATGATGGGTCGGTACGGGCTTCGCTGGAATGGGTTTAAAGTTGCGGTCGTCGTCCTGATTGGGCTTACTGCCGGTACACTTGTTGCTTTGGCCCAATCGGCTACTGCTATTCCGACGCGATTCTATTCTATCAATGAAGGTTTGTCCGAAAGATTAGTCACAGATATTACACAGACGAATGATGGCTTTATTTGGATTGCGACAAATGACGGATTGAATAAATTTGATGGCTATGAATTCCTAATTTTTAACAATGCACCGGATAATCCCCATCGGCTGGCAGATGTAAATATTGAGCGGCTACTAAAGGCGAAAAATGAACAACTGGTTATCGTTTACCGAAATAATTATACTTATTTTGATATTTTAAATCCTGATAGCCACAGCATTACAAAAGTAAATCTACTTCCTGATTATGGTATTCGGGGTATTGTACGACAAATCACCATTGGGAGAAATGGAGAGATTTTGGTGCTGACTTCGGGCGTAGAAGGTGTTTATTTACATCAATATGTAATGGCGCAACGGCGTTTTCAATTGTTATTTCAAATAGAAGAGCGGCGGGAAAAACGAACCAATACCGCTCAAATATTGCAATTGAAAAGCGGTAATTATTTGCTTAATGACAGTGAAGACGGGATGCGCCTCGTAGACCGCAAAGGCAAGGTACTCCGCGTTTTTCAAGAGCAGGACTTCAAATGCAAATCCTGTAAAGGCGGTTATCCGGGTAACACATCGTTTTTATACCTTGATAGCAAAGAGCGGATTTGGGTGGCTTTTCAAAAGAAAGCAGGAGTCTTTTTGTTTTCTGAACCCGAAAGTCGTTTTACCACGTTTGAATCGCTTCCATCCTTACCCTTTTACTGGCATTTGTGGGAAGATAAAGTCGGCAATTTATTGTTTTCACAGACCACTGGTACCTTGCCTTATCCAGAAATCAAGAAGCTATTTTGTCTGAAATCAAATGACGATTTAGTAGATGTGTCCTATCTGGCAGCGTTGGGCCCTCGAATCATCAGCGTATACAGTGCTGATTTTTTTAATACGATTTTATTTGGCATTGATACCGGACTAAAAGTAGCCCAAAATAACCGAGCTCGCATCCGCACTTTTTTGTCTCAAACCTTGGATGAAGCGGATCGAGGCAAGATTTTACGCGGCATTACAGGGAACGATCAGGCGGTCTATTTTTCAGAAGAAGGCGGCAATTGGTATCAGCTTAATCTGGAAAATGATAGTTTAAAAACGCTTAAGCCTATCAATCGCCAAACCAAAAATCCAATCGAATTGAGCTGTACGACGGATATTTTGTTGGATACAGCAAATTTTATATGGGGTATTTCGTGCGATAATAGTGGCGGACAATTGCATCGCTTTGACCCAGCTACCGGGCTGACCGATTCTTATTCTTATCCGCATCATTTTCGAGCTTTTATAAAAAGTAAAGACGGTGATTTTTGGTTACTCGCCGAGCCGACTGGTGGTAATGAAAAAGGAATTTTAGTTCATTTCAATCCAAAAACAAAAGAATTTAGTAATTATGCTACTGCTGAAATGAATAATCCACTTAAAAATGCCGCGCCGCTATTTATTTTGGAAAGTAAAAATGATTTATTATGGATAGGTACAAATAACGGTTTGATACGCGTAGACCGCCAAAAAGCAACGTCGCGCACGTACTTGGCGGGGTCGGATACCCCAAGAAAAAGTCTGAAAAGCAATACGATTTATGTCATTCACGAAGACAAAAAAGGGTGGTTGTGGCTCGGCACCAATAACGGTTTGAGCATTTTAAATCCTGAAGCAGATGCTATTATTCAATCTTATGACCGAAAAAATGGACTGGCGAGCAATACAGTGTGCGGCATTCTACCGGATAAGAACGGCAACTACTGGATTAGCACGTTCAACGGTTTGTCTTATTTTGACCAAAAAAACCACGAATTTCACAATTTTTACCAAGTGGACGGGCTTACGCACGATGAATTCAATCGCTTTTCGTACTATCAGGATGTAAAGGGCAGGTATTATTTTGGGGGTGTAAATGGTTTGAATACTTTTTTTGCAAAAGATTTATTGATCAAGGAGCAAATTCCGCCGGTGACGCTGTCTAAGTTCGTCCATTTTGACAGCAAAAAAGATAGTCTCTTTGTTCAATATAATGATTTGTCACAATTGAAAGAAATTATAATATCGCCCTACGATACTTATTTTCAGTTGCATTTTATGCTGCCCAATTTTGCTAATTCGCTTAAAAATCAGTTTCAGACCAAGCTGGAAAACTACGAGAAAGGTTGGACGTATTTAGGAAATACACCATTCATTCGCTACAATAGTCTTCCGGCAGGCACGTACACGCTCCTCATACGCGGTGCCGACCCGAATGGCAATTGGACGAAAGAACCCTTGAAAATTAAAATTATCGTGCAAACTATTTTTTACAAAACGGATTGGTTTGCGCTGCTGCTGATAGTGTTTGTCGCTACTTTTGTATTTATTTTTTTACAATATCAATGGAAACAAAAATTAAACGTTGAACTTTTTCGCAACAAATTATCAAGAGACCTACACGACGAATTGAGCGGATTATTATCAGGCATTGCGATGCAAACGGATATGCTACAAATGAGTGCGGAGGAAGAACCGATGAAGTCCCGCCTACGCCATATCGGGGAAGTGAGCCGAAAAGCGATGTCCAAAATGAGTGATGTCATCTGGTCTATTGATGCACACAAAGACAAAATGGAAGACTTGATTTATCGAATGCGCGAATACGCCGACGACATTTTATTACCAATTGATATTCATTATACCCTGACTATCCGAAAGATAGAGCCACAACATCGCGTACCGCCTACCATTCGCCAAGAGTTGTATCTTATTTTTAAAGAATCTGTTACGAATATAGCTAAACATTCAGATGGTAATAAAGTATATATTACACTATGTAATGTGGAAGGTGTTTTCATGATGGAAATACAGGACGATGGCAAGGGAATGCCGCGCCACAACGGACACACGTACAACTCCGGGCAAGGTTTGTCCAATATCAAAATGCGCGCTCAACGCATCCAAGCCAAAGTAGAGATCATCAAAGAAGAAGGCTACACCATACGCTTGCGAATGCGCCGATTTACAAAGTGAGTGCTGAACGGTGAGTAGTGAGGGGTGATTAGTGAATGGTGAGGGGTGATTAGTGAATGGTGGGGGGTGAGGGGTGAATAGTGAGCGATTTATTCGCCTTTAGTGGATTGGCACTCGGTGTCCCTATCACCAAATAACCCCCTCACCCCAATTTCCTACCCCATGAAGATGTGGTTTCGCCGTATTTATTCTTGCCTTATATTTGTACCAATATTCAAGTTAGAAAAACGAACTATAGCAATATATAAAGAATTTCTTCCTATTCACCTATCAACAAGAAGCGTGTTTACGAGTAGGGCTTTCTGTTCTCTCGAGAAAGCCCCTACTTTTTTCTGACGGAAGAAAGAGTCCTCAAAAAAATTTCGTCCCGGTATTTAGTCAATACCCAGCTTTATAAAATTAATCTCTTCTGGACTCTCCTCGTGTGATAATTCCTGCCCGGAAGACGAGTGAGAGTCCTTCTGTTTTTTAGAACAGCGTAAATTTTTCACGCCAAGTCGAAAAGTTTTTAAAATATTGACAGCCACCATCTTATACACTACAATTATATTTTAATTCTGCTTATTTATTAATGCTTTCTATATAATTTGGATAATCTGTAATAATACCATCCACGCCTAATTTTATCAAGCCCTGCATTGTTATCGTATCATTCACTGTCCAAGGAATAATGCGCATTCCGCGCTCGCGGGTCATTTTCACCATATTTGCACTAATCAATTGATAATAAGGGCTATAAATATTGGGTATAAAGCCTAATTTTTCTAAATTCGTTTCCAACCCATCTGTGTTTTCTACTAAAAGTGCTGTTACAATTGTACTATCAATTTGCCGAACTGCCTGTAATGCGCGCACATCGAACGATTGAATACAAGTTCGTTGTTGAATATTTAAAGATTTGATTTGGTCAATTAATAACTGTGCAAAAACATTTATCGCTGGTGTAAAAACGCTATCCCATTCCGGCATACTTTTAATTTCAATATTATAAAATGGAAGGGTTCTATTTTTTTCTTTGCAATAATTTTCAACGGCAGTAATCATATCCTTCAAAAGCGGCTTATAAACTTGCATCGGCTGTTGTGATGGAAAACGCACGTTGCCTCGGCTACCACAATCATATTTTTTAATTTCTGCATACGTTAATTGAAAGATTTTCAAGGATTGTTCCTCTTTTTCAGTTACTGGCGTGCTATCCGGCTTGCTGCAAATGGTATGTGACAACCAAGGTTCGTGCGAAATGACCACCTGACTATCTTTAGAAATCACCACGTCCAATTCCAGCGTTCTAATTGGAAATTCCAACGCTTTTAGAAAAGCAGGAATCGTATTTTCCGGCAAGAGTCCACGTGCCCCGCGATGCCCCTGCCAATCGAAATTTTCAGGAATAATTACGGCTAAATCCGGTTTTTTGGGTTGGCAATTGCACAAAGAAATTGTCATAATAAGAATAAATATCAAACGCATCTTAATTATTTTTTGCTAAAAACTGCCAACTGCCTACTCACTTATTCAAATAATCAATCGCCAAATTACACAATAAGCGCACGCCCAATTTCATACCACTATCTTCCACCCGAAAATCTGGCGTGTGGTGCGGCGCGGCTGTTTTTGGGTCTTGTCCCTTTTGCATTCCACCCACGAAAATAAATAATCCAGGAATTTTATCGGCATAAAAAGCAAAGTCCTCTGCGCCTGTAAATGCCTCTGTTAGAAAAACGTTTTCCTTACCAGCCGTGCGTTCCAGCGTGGGCAGCATTTTTGCAGTTAACTCAGGATTATTATAAGTTATAGGTGTTCCTCTCCTAATTTCCACTTCTGCCGTTGCCCCTGCACTTTCGGCAATGGTCATTGCAACATGGCGAATTTTTTCGTGAATAATGCGTTGCATCGCTGTATCAAGTGTGCGAATCGTGCCCGTCATTTCCGCTTCTTCCGGTATAATATTGTTGCGAACGCCACTCGTGATTTTACCCACACTAATGACAGCAGCTTCTTTCGTCAATTCAGTTTGCCGACTAATAATGGTTTGTAAACCCATAATAATTTGCGCTGAAGTGACGATAGGGTCAACGCCCGTCCAAGGCGTAGAACCATGCGTTTGCTTACCTTTTACTTTAATATTGAAAACATCTGCCGCTGCGAGTTGACCGCCAGGTTTATAGCGCAATTTCCCAACTTCTGTCGCCGAATTGATATGCAAACCAAAAATCGCTTCCACTTTTGGATTATCTAAAACGCCTTCCTGCACCATCAAACCTGCGCCACCCGTTTCGCCCGGAGGCGCGCCTTCTTCCGCTGGTTGGAAAATAAAAACAATCATGCCTTTCAACTGACTTTTCATACCCACCAAAATTTCCGCTGCGCCCATGAGCATGGCTACGTGCGTGTCGTGTCCGCAAGCGTGCATCACACCTACTTCCTGCCCTGCATACGTGGATTTTGCTTTGGAAGCGTACGGCAAATTCACGCGCTCGACAACTGGCAGCGCATCCATATCCGCTCGTAGCGCGATAGTGGGTCCGGGTTTGCCGGTTTTTAAGATGCCGACCACGCCCGTTTTGGCAATGCCCGTTTTCACTTCTAAACCCAAAGATTTAAGATGTGTCGTGACATATTCTGCCGTTTTAAATTCCCGATTGGAGAGTTCTGGATTTTCGTGGAAATGGTGGCGCCACTCGATGACTTTTGGCTCGATGGCATTGGCTTTGGTGTCAACTGCTTGGGTTCCACTGTTTTGTGAATAGGCTGTAATAGAAAAGGTTAGCAGGATTGCTGCTATGAGCGAGTGTTTTTTCATACTTTTAAATTGCCCTGCGTGCTTTAGCGCGGGGGATAAGAAAATACAACTTCTAGCTTTAGCCCAACAAAATGATTCGGCTAAAGCCAGTAAAATAGATATTTCATAAACCCCGCGCTAAAGCACGGGGCAACTAATATCAACAAAAAATCATTCCCCAATAATTGTATTTATATCATGGAAAATCATTTTTTAATAAAGCTTACTGTTTTTCAACTGCTTTCTTCGTATTTAATTCTTCCAGCACTTTTTGTGTAATATCAAGGCTATCATTGGTAACGAGAATTTGCCCGCCGGCAGCATAACTCAAAATATAATCATAACCTTCTGCGTCTCTAAATGACTTCAATTTATCAATTAAAGTTTTTTGCAAGGATTCATTTATCTTTTTGGTGTCTTCCAGCAGTGACTTGGTAATGCGGTCTTGTTCTTGCGCCAGCGCTTGCTGCGCCTGCGTCAGGCGTTGTTCCTCTTTTTGAATTTCGCTGGGCGCCATCGTACCCGTTTGCACTTTCTTTTGCACCGCCAAAAAATCCCTTTCTAATGCGCGACCTCTGGCTTTCAAGGAAGCGTCTGCATCTTTTTCCTTTTTTTGCAAGGCATCTCGCTGCTTTTTAAAATCATTATATTTTTCCAATAAAGTATCTGCATTTACAAAGACTACTTTTAATGGTTTTTCCAAATCTACGGTTGGCTTTTCAATTACAGCAGCTTGTGCCGGTTTATCATTATACACTTTAAAATATAAAAATCCAACTGCGATTAAAAGAATGATATTTAGAATTAAAGACGCATTTTTCATTTATAAAATAATTTAGAAGATTGAAAAAATTAAGAAGATTACTTCATCTCCGCATAATATTGATAAAAATAAGGAATCGTTTCAATGCCTTTGTAGAAATTAAACAAACCATAATGCTCGTTGGGCGAGTGTAGCGCATCTGAACTTAATCCAAATCCCATAAAAACCGTATTGACCCCTAATTCTGCATTAAACATCGGCCCGATTGGAATGCTACCGCCTTCATAAGCTGGAATCACTTCTTTGTCGAACGTCTTTTGCAATGCTTTCTCCGCCGCTTTATATTCAATCGAATCCACAGGCGTGCGACTGTACAAACCCGTAGAATGTTTATGTGCTTCCACCGTCACGCTCGCAGGTGCAAGGCTTTGAATGTGTTTGGTGAATAACTCCGCAATTTTATCGGGGTCTTGATTGGGTACTAATCGCATGGAAATTTTTGCGCTGGCTTTGCTCGGCAACACCGTTTTAGCACCTTCACCAATGTAGCCACCTTTGATACCATTCACTTCCAGCGTAGGTCGGATGCCCACTCGTTCCAATGTTGTATAATTTTTTTCGCCCAATAATGCTTGCACACCCAAGTCCGTTTTATAATTTTCTTCATTATATGGTGCTTCATTTAGTTTTTCCCGCTGCTCGGTTGTCAATTCTATTACATCATCATAAAATGCTGGAATGGTAATATGCCGATTCTCATCATGTAATTTAGCGATAATTTCACACAAAACAGTTGCCGGATTTGCCACTGCGCCACCATACACGCCAGAATGTAAATCCCGATTCGGACCCGTCACAAACACTTCCATGTAGCTCAACCCGCGCAAACTCACGGTCAGCGAAGGCGTATCATTTGCAATAATCGAAGTGTCAGACACCAGCACGACATCGCAAGCCAGCCGCTCCCGATTCGCACTTACAAACGTATGTAAATTTTTAGAACCCACCTCCTCTTCTCCTTCTATGATAAATTTCACATTACAAGGCAGCGAACCTTGATTTATCATGGCTTCTACGGCTTTGATGTGCATGAATAACTGCCCTTTATCGTCGCAAGCACCGCGTGCAAAAATCGCTCCATCGGGGTGAATCGTCGTTTTTTTAATAATCGGCTCAAATGGACCCGATTCCCACAACTCCAGCGGGTCGGGCGGCTGTACGTCGTAATGCGCGTACACAAGCACGGTCGGCAAGTTAGCGTCCACGATTTTTTGACCAAATACAATTGGAAAACCGGCAGTTGGCATTACTTCGGCTACGTCCAAACCAGCTTTTTTCAAATGCTCGACGACTGCCTCGGCGGTGTGCTGCACGTCTTGTTTGTACTGCTCATCCGCACTGATGGAGGGAATGCGCAGCAGTTCTATCAACTCATCGAGATAACGTTGTTTATTGGACGTAATATAATGTTGTACGGTTTGCATTTTTTATAAAATAGGTTAGGAATGAGGGCTAAAGATAAAACGGATTTTCAGTAGTTTCCCGCGGATTTCGCAGATGGCACAGATTTTTTCACGGCGCATTTCTCTTCTAAGTAGCACAGCTTAAATAACCGCCAATTTTCACGCAAAGACGCAAAGACGCAAAGCATTGATTATCAAACGATAAACCTCTGTGAAACTTTGTAAACGCTGTGGTCTAAACGAGCTTGATTACTTATCATCAATTGGAACGCGGATGACGCGGATTTTTTGCACTTCTTACAGCTCTCATGGCGTTTTTTAACACATCCCGCCGTGCGGGACAAGTTAAGCACATAGAACACATAGTTTTCGCCATTTGATACTTTTTCCTTGCAGAGAACTCAGATTTTTTTATTTCACATTTCAACTTTCATATTTTCATACTTTATAATGCTCATCCAGCAACTCCTGCACTTGTTCCTCCGAGAGATTGCGCAAGAGTCTGCCGTCCAAAGCCATCGAAATGCGCCCATTTTCTTCAGAAACGATAAACGCTGGAACGTTTACTTTTTCGGTGAGTCCTACTGCCGCTCGGTGGCGCATGCCGGCGCTTTCGGGAAGATTTGGATTATCAGAAATTGGTAGAATACTACTTGCCCACTGAATTTTTCCACTGGCAATCACGACCGCGCCATCATGCAGCGGACTTTCTTTGTTGAAAATACTTTCCAAAAGCGGCTGACTAATATTCGCATCCAATGCAACGCCTTGACTAATAATGCCTTCCAGATTCAAATCATTTGCCAGAATAATTAACGCGCCAGTTTTGCGCCGACTCATGCGCAGCAAGGCATTTTTTAATGCTTTTTTTTGAAATTCGCCTTCATCGGTGAGAATCCCTTCTTTTCTAAAAATCTGCCCGACAAATTGAATCTGTCGCTGAAAGGTATTGTTACCGAGAAAAAGTAAAAACCGCCGTATTTCCTGTTGAAATATAACTACGATCAAAATCACGCCCACATTTACAAATTGCGTCAACACTTGCGATAACAAATCCATCTGCAACTGCCCAACCATCCACCAAACGATATACAAAATCAAGATTCCAATAAAAATATTAAAAGCAATCGTACCGCGTAATAGCTTGTAAATCTGGTACATTAAATACCCAACTATCAATACATCTAAAATATCCACGATGCGAATGGGCAAAAATCCAATTTCGAACATAAAAATATTTGTTATGCAATGGAACACTGATTTTTATGATTTTTATAGTTTTTTTATGATTTGTAAAAAGAAAATAAAATCATAATCTATCATAATCTATCATAATCATCATAAAAATCAGTGTACTATTTATAAACCACTTTCTCCTGTAAATTATAAAACAAAAAAGCCAGTGCATCGGCTGCTTCGTCGAGTTGTCTGGAAATGGGTTTTTCGCCTGACCATCCATCTACACGCAGCAAAATAGGCAAATTACGTTTCTGATTAGCTTGTAATTCTGCTGCAAATTTGTAAGAATCGGCGGGTGTCACCCAGTTGTCACGCTCGGCGGATAGAATAAGCGTCGCCGGATAATTCGCAGGCACGACTTGTTGCAAAGGCGAATATGCCATGATTGCATCAAATTCATCGGTTCGTGCTACATTTCCATACACATTTTCCCACGACCAGCCAATTCCATTTAGTTGATAATGTAATAAATCATAAATACCGGCATCTGCAAGTGCAACTTGATACATATCAGGACGTTGTGTAATAGAAGCCCCAACTAACAACGCGCCATCTTGCTGCCCATAAATCGCTAACTTCGCCGGATTCGTATATTTATTGCCAATTAAATACTCGGCTGCCGCCTGAAAATCATCTATTCCGGTTTGTTTTTTCAACTTGATGCCTCCCTGCTGCCACGTGCCACCCAACGCAGCGCTGCCACGTACAAATGCAAATGCACAAATGCCATTATTTTCTAATATTATTTGAAACAAGCGAAGTTGGGAATCATTATAAATGTCTGGCTGTAAAGCATTCGTGCAAGTTAATAAAGTCGGGCGCGTACCGTCTAATTTCATTCCTTTTTTGTAAATTAAAGTCATCGGCACTTCCGTTCCATCATAACTTTTGTAATTAACTTGGCGCGTTTCATAACTATTTCCACTAAATTCTACAATAGGCGCTTTATAAGCCTGTGTTGAGAAATCAGACAAATTCAGCGCATAAATAATCGGCGGACGCGTAAAAGAAGTGAATGTAAAAAAGGCTTGCGATTCATCAGGACTGCCGCTCCATTGTGTAATCACGCCATTTGCAGGAAGCGACACTTCACGCAATTGCTTGCCACGTAAATCAAAGATTGTCAACTGACTAATTGCATTTTGTAAATAAGTCGCCACTAATCTACCGCCGTATAAATGCACTGTTTGCAACACATCCGCTGGTTCTGGAATGACCTGTTCCCAATAGCGTTCCTCTGGTCGGGCAGCATTGATTTGTACGAGGCGATAATTGGGTGCTTTATAATTTGTAAGCACCAAAAGATTATTTCCTACATTTCCGATGACTTTACAATCATAATCATACGTTTCAAAAATAGGCGTGAATTCAAGCGATTCACTTTGTAAATCTCTCACATACAGCGCATTGCCATTAATAAATTTATTAGCAGATAAAATTAAATATCGCTCATCCGCAGTCGTTTGCGCTGTAAAATTGCATTGTGGATTGGAACGGTCGGCATAAATTAACTCGTCATCCGATTGGGGCGAACCCACCCGATGGTAATAAACCTGCTGAAATTGATACGTGCCCGCAGCCACCGCACCAGGCATGGGCGCAGGATACCGGCTGTAAAAAAAACCATCTCGAAACCACGCGATGTTAGAAAATTGCACCCAGCGCACCGTGTCCAACAGCGGGCGATTCGTCTCCATATCTTTTATGTAAATCGTTTGCCAGTCTGCGCCATTCGCCGCCATTTGGTATGCTAAAAGCGAGCCATCTCCAGACAAACTAAAATCTTGCAATGACACGCCGCCATTGGAAGCTGCTGCATTGGGGTCTACAATTACTTGCAAACTCGTATCTTGAAGATTGCGCATTCGATACAAAACCGCGCGATTTTGCAACCCTTTGTTGCGCAGCATGCAATAAGAATTGCCTTTCTTTACAGGCGTACTCCATCGGTCATAATTCCAAAGCGTCTCCAAGCGTTTACGAATGGCGGTGCGAGCGGGCAGTTGGTTGAAATAATCTTGGGTAATGGTGCGCTGTTCCGAAAGCCAATTGCGCGTGGTCGGCAAGTCACCATCTTCTAGCCAATGATAAGAATTACGCACCCGTTTGTCAAAAAAAGTATCTATTTGTAACGTATCGCGCAACGCATTCGGGTAAGCGACGGCAATTGTTTCAAATGAAGTGGTATCATTACTGTTTGAAACATTACATGATAAAGTTAATAATAAAAATAAAAGCAGTGTTAAATGGAGTTTATTCATAGTAAACATTTTTTTTTACAAACCTATAAATTTTGGCAAATCTTATAGGTTTTAGAACAAATTATTTAATTTAAACAAGGGTTTTTCTATAAATTTGCAATCAAATTTTACCTCCCGCAGATTTAGCAGACAGCTTTTAAAAATCTGCGAAATCTGCGGGAGATTTTTAATCCCAAAACAGAACTTGTATGCAATGTAAAAAAATTCTACCGCTTTTATTATCCTTTGGCACACTTTTGACCGCGCAGGCACAGGAAATCCGCAGCATAGACGATGGTCGAAAGATAATTGTTTACCCTGACGGGACGATTCAAAACTTTCCCAACTTTGGCGTGCCGTCGGATGCGCTATTCGACCCCAAAGATTCGCCTGATTATAAACCGATGGAAACGGAAAATAAGTATCCCGTTTTTAGTGGAACCGTGCTGCCGATGAACAGCGTGTACGTGAATACGGAAGAAGATGCCCGAAAAATCTTCGTCCGCCGAATGCAAATCGCGCAAGCAGCAGCCGGTGTCGCCGACCAACGTGCCAAGGAAGCCGTGCAACAACGCATGAACCTCGAGCAGGAATTGCAAAATGTACAAACTCAAAACGCACCCGAAGAAACCCTTCGTCAACTGAATCTCCGCCTCGCCGCTGCCCGAAAAACAGAGCAAGAAACCCTGCAAGAATCGGTGCAAGCGCGACAAGAAGCTGGTAAAGCCGACGAACTCACGCGCAAAGGCAACTTTTTGAACGAACTCACCCAAGCCCAACGTACCAAAGTGCGCCAGCCCGAAGGCAGCGAGGCATTGGAAGACGATTTTTATCGCAATATTTTTGCGTTAGATGGTGGCAAAAATGCGCCCCTTCAAAATTGTCAATTGGCGTTTAATGGAAAAGACGAAACATCGGGTCAATTGCGCCGCGATTTGGAACAGCAATTGCTTTTTACTTACACCGACGAACGCCTACGCTCCTATCTGAAAACCAAGGAATACCTGCGTTGCGATGGTTTTCTGACTGCGATGGGCGGCTTTCGTTTTTTATCTTTACAATTTACATTTGCATATCCGAATGCGCGGGAAGCATATGGTTTTATTGAAAAAGGGAGCATTTTAATTATCAAATTATTGGATGGAAGTTTTGTGAGCCTTCCGGCAATGCGCATGGATAAAGGCAGTTATGATACGACTACGGAAATGCTTACATATAATGTGTATTACCCCATTGACCGCAGCCAGATGAATACTTTACGCCGCGGCGAAGTGGATAGTGTGATTATGTTTTGGAGTAGCGGCTATGAAGAATATCCGGTGTATAATTTGAATTTCTTTGCGCATCAGATTGGATGCCTTGAGAAATGAAAGAATGAAAAATGCCGAGAGAAAGCACGACCAAGTGACGACGAGCGAAAAACTTTGCGCCTTTGCGCCTTTGCGTGAAAAAATCTGTGCGCGACTATGTAAAAAGTGCCAAATAACCAGTAACAAATAACAGCGATAAATGGAAAACGAACTCAAATCCGTCCAAATGCTGGGCTTGAAACTCCCCACCGACCCGCGCTGGGTGAATCTGGCGGAGATGGACCTCGAAGAAATCCTCACGGACCACGCCTACTGCGAGCAGAAAGCCGCCACCTCGGGCATTTCGCTCATTCAAAGATTCCCAGATAAAACAAAACTCGTAGAAGAACTCGCGCCCATCGTGACCGAAGAATGGGGACACTTCCGCATGGTACTCGCCGAACTCAAAAAGCGCAACCTCCAACTCGGCAAACAGCGCAAAGATGAGTACGTCAATGCCCTCCTCCAATTTCAACAAAAAGGTGGCACCCGCGACGAAAGCCTGCTGGAAAAATTGCTCACATTCGCGCTCATCGAAGCCCGTAGTTGCGAGCGCTTCCGCTTGCTGAGCTTGCATATTAACGATGAACATCTAAAAGAGTGGTATCATAAATTTATGGTGTCTGAAGCCGGGCATTATGTGTTGTTTATAGAACTTGCTAAATTGTATGCGCCCGAAGAAAAGGTGAAGCAGCGGTGGCAGGCGTACTTGACGTATGAAGCGGAAGTGATGGAGGGGTTGGAGTTGAGAGGGGATCGGATACATTGAAGTTGCCAAATTATAATTTTGTAAATGCTCCATTTTTTAAAGTTAACAGCTTTTTATATTTTTAAATAAAAAATGTAAGTCTAATCTGTAACAAAAAATCAAAGCCTACGTAGTAAAGTTTAAATATCTACTACTATGGATTTCAAGGACCAAGTCAAACAGCTCAGTGAGCGTGTACTCAAATTAAAAGACCAACTTCTTACAGAAGAAGCTACGAAGAATGCTTTTATTATGCCCTTTATACAAATGCTTGGGTATGATATTTTTAGTCCGAATGAAGTGGTACCAGAGTTTACCTCAGATATAGGAATAAAAAAGGGAGAGAAAGTTGATTATGCGATTTTCAAAGATAATGCTCCGATTATCTTGATAGAATGCAAACATTGCAAGCAAAAACTTGATATCCACGATAATCAAATATTGCGGTATTTCAACGTTACAAAAGCAAAATTTGCCATCTTAACAAATGGTATTAAATATCAATTTTATACTGATTTGGTGGAACAAAACATGATGGATGCAAAACCTTTTTTAGAATTTGAAATTACAGATATTAAGGATATTCAAATCGAAGAGCTAAAAAAGTTTCACAAATCTTATTTCAACCTTGAAAATATATTAA
>CAZJXN010000076.1:14590-25648 GCA_964549655.1 uncultured Saprospiraceae bacterium | reverse complement strand
TGTGATTTGTAATGAGGGACTACTCACCAATCACTACTCACCAATCACTACTCACCAATCACATTATTTAACCCTTCCATCCGTTTGCGCGTCGAGTTTTTTGCCCTGTGCGGTTTGTTTTTTCACATATTCTATAATGGCATCGCGCATGAACACACCCAATGCCTCTTGCTTTTTATCAATGAAAAACGTACAGTCGTCCCCGCCATTTGCCACATAATCCGATAAACCGATTTTATATATTTTACCTTCTTGTAATGGTTGCCCGTTGATGCGTACGTTTTGCGCTTTGCCATCTTTTATATCCAACTGAAATTGCTTACTCACTGGGATGCCATTGCTTTTAGCGATTTTATCTGCAAACTGCTGCACCGCCGCCGCATCTGCATGAACAATAACCAACATATTATCAAAAGGCATCAATTCAAAAATTTTGCCGCGCGTCACCTCTCCTGCTTGTAAAGTCGGGATGCGAATGCCGCCATAATTCATACTCGCAAAGTCAATATTGCCCTTTGTGTATTCGCTCATTTGCTCGTAAAAAAGGTCTGCCATCCAGTTGCCAAGCGTACCTTCGGGTTTTTTATGCTCTAAAGTTCTGGCAGCTACACCGAGCACGGTATTCATTTCCGCATCCATTTTAGCTTTGTAAGGCGCGATGAGTTGTTCGGTTTTGCTATCAGCTGCCGAGACAGTCCGCTCCGACGTTGACTGCGCCTCCATGCGGTAGCTTTGTGGCTGCACTTGCGCCAAGTGATTGACCTTGCAAGAAGCGAGTAGAATGGCAAGGGCGAGCGAAAAACTTAGCAATAATTTGGTTTTCATCTGTATTTTTGATTTTACAATAGTCTCCCAATTTAAGCACAATTTATAAAAGTCGAGCTACTGGAAAGTTTAAGTTACTGTAAATAAAAATAGGTATTGTTCAATATCCTTGTGTTCCGAACAACAATGGCTTATTCCAACGAATAAATGACAGAATTCCGTATCTCAAATGTATTTCCAGAGCCTATTCTTATCCAGCCTATTTTATCTTTTGCCTTTGAAAATTTTCAAGTAATTTCATCTTGAACCAATAATTCTTTATTTTTCAATGTGTTCCGACTTCTAAAAATAGTATAAATAAGTAGGCAGTTTACAGTAAGCAGTTGGCAGTCGCTCAATCTGCTGACAAACAACGACTTAAGCTGGATTCATTTTATAATTTAAATATGCTCACTTACTTAATTTCATCTTCAACCGTCTTTTGCGAGTTTTGTGAGACAAATCAAATTTGTACAAAACAAAAGAAGGGCTGTAGCAAGTAGCCACAACCCCTTCAGTCTTTACCTTGATAGAAAAAAAAATCCCTAATCTTGAATATCAAAAATCAAATGTCTGCCAAAAATTATACAGCGAAAGTCAGTTCACAGTTAATCAATTTCACATTTCCTATTTCTGATTTCGCATTTTAAATTAAACGGGTACCATCGCTGATTTTACCGTCGTCACAATACGTGCTGCTACTTTGTAAGGATCAGCCGCAGAGTTCGGGCGACGGTCTTCCAAATAACCTTTCCAGCCGCGCTCTACCGTAGCAATCGGAATACGAATCGAAGCACCTCGGTCCGACACGCCATAGCTGAATGTGTCGATAGACTGCGTCTCGTGCTTACCCGTCAAACGCAAGTGATTGTCAGGACCATACACCGCGATGTGCTCAGCTAATACTGGACGGAAAGCCTCCAATATTTCCACATAAGCCTCTTTGCTGCCTGCTTCGCGCAGGAGCGAGTTGGAGAAATTGGCGTGCATGCCGGAGCCATTCCAGTCGCCTTGCAGCGGCTTGCAGTGCCAGTTGATAGATACGCCGTAGCTTTCACCGACGCGCTCAAGGAGGTAACGAGCCAACCAAATCTGGTCACCTGCAGCTTTAGCACCTTTTGCAAAAATCTGAAATTCCCATTGACCCGTTGCCACCTCTGCATTAATGCCTTCCACATTCAAACCTGCTTCAAGACACATATCCAAATGTTCTTCTACAATATCCCGACCAAATGCCTTGCCATAACCCACCGAACAATAGTATGGACCTTGCGGTGCCGGATAACCATTGTCTGGAAAACCAAGCGGTTTATTATTTTCGGAATTCCAAAGGAAATATTCCTGTTCGAAACCAAACCAAAAATCGTTATCGTCGTCTTTAATCGTCGCACGACCATTGGATTCGTGTGGCGTACCATCGGCGTTCAACACCTCTGTCATTACTAACCAAGCATTCTTACGACCTGGGTCTTGAAATACCGCTACTGGTTTTAATAAGCAATCTGAAGAATTACCTGGAGCTTGTTCGGTAGAACTTCCGTCAAATGACCACATCGGCACATCATCTAAATCACCTTTGAAATCCTTCACTATCTTTGTCTTACTGCGTAGGCTCTGCATTGGCTTGTAGCCATCCAACCAAATGTATTCTAATTTCGCTTTATTCATGATGTTTAAATATTGAGTTATATGAAGCAATTTGATTTAAGTCCATCTTTTGAAGACTAAGAGACTTTGTGAACGAGACCAAGGGGCACGCTCTCTAAATCTCTCCGTCTTTTTAGTCACTTTTCTCTTTTTCACTAAGTCTCCTCCAAAGGCTGGAAATCTTAAATCAGTAATCTGCTAAAAGTCGTAGATAACTGCAAAGAGTACCCCAGCGTTGGTTTTCGTATTTTTTCCGTCCGCATCTAAAAAATAACCTTCCTTTGAAGAATTATCAATGCGGAATTCTGGAATGAGAATCAGCGGTCCTAATTTAATATTGCCAGACACGGTGAATGCTAAAATACTATTGTCTGCCACAGTAGTGATAATGCCATCATCATCCCCGATGTATTCGGCACGTAGGGCAATTTTAGCGGTTTCCGTTACTGGGAAATTCGCGTAAAGCGCTGTGCCAAACCAGTTGGTTGCATCGCCTTCTTCTGGGTCAAACATCCGATTCGTCACATTCAAACCCAATCCCACCTTGCCCACCGCAAGCGTAGCTGTCAAGTCTATCTGATGGCTGAATACGTCTGGGTCGCCTACATCCTCACCCTCCGCGTGTCTGCCGCCGAGATAATTCAAATACGCTCCAAGTACGCCATCATTAAAGGATAATTGTCCGCCGACGTGCTTGCCCGGCACCACATCTATTTTGGTATCCGTATCATTGAACACACCTACTAAAGCGCCGAACTTTTCCGACAGCTTAAAGTTTGCCTTCAGACCCGTATGAAAAAACGGTCCATTGGTAAACATATAGGAAGTACTATAATTCATATTTAGCGGTGCGTCAATTACTTCATAACCGACGAACGTGCTAAAATTTCCCAATGTCAATGTCACCCATTCAGCGGGCGTGTAGCTGGCATAGAGCTGCTTAATAAGTGTCAGCGAGGAAATTTTTCCGTTCGCATCTACATATCCGTTTGCGCCTTCTGCACGCGGACCAAATGCTAAGTCCGCTACAAAACCAAATTTTCCCGTTTTAGAGAACACAATATTCGCCATGCCAAGTGCAAAGGAATTGTGCGCATTGGTAAAGCTCGTGGTAAATGGTTTTTCATTGAATCCATATAAATAATAAGCGTCTACCGCGCCGCCAATGTCAAATGGGGATTCCGCTTCTGCTTCTGCCATTGGGGCTTCTGAGGCGGCTTTATCCGTTGAAACCTGCTCCTGAGCCTTTGCTGGGAGCGTACAAACGAGCAATACCAATATTGCTCCAATACTTAACAGCGTAGATTTTTTCATAATGCCAAACTTTTGAATTCTGGAAATAAGGTTTTGTAAAACTTTTTTTATGCTGAGAATAAGCACAAAAACGGTAAACCTAAAATCCGGTGCCTCAAAATGTTTGACAAAATGATTGCTCCGTTGTATATTTGCATTTCGGTTTGAGAATTCGGTTTACCGTTTTCTTGCCAGTGCCCCTGGGGTGTTGCCGCACTTCCAGGGGTTTCTTTTTTATCCAAGTCGTTGTTGATCCTTTATTTGTTGTTAATAATCATTTAAAGTTGGTTTCTTTTTAGGCATTTAAATCCCAAAATTCGCCGACACGCTATACGCGGTACGGCTACGTACTGCAATAATTTCATAACTTGGACGATGGTTAAGGCAGGAAAACGCATTTGATTTTGAGTATAATCCCAACACCTTTGTTTATATTTGGATAATCTCAAATCGCAATAGCAAAAGTAGGCTTACGGATAGGTACTTACAAAATGACTTTTTCGGGAGTGTGTTAAACCTAAAGCGACTTATTTTTAATCTAAACGCCTGAATATCAAATTATTAATTGTTTAAATTTTGTTATGTCCACCACAATTCAGAAGGATCAACTATTTATCTTGATAAAATCGCTGACAAAAGCGGAGAAGCGTAACTTTAAGCTCTATGCCAATCGGTTTGATAATAGTGGAGACACCAAGTTCATTCAATTATTTGATGCACTCGATAAAATGGCAGATTATGATGATGAATTGGTTATCAAGCGATTGAATGGCGTAGAAAAAAATCATCTCTCCAATCTGAAGCGTCATTTGTACAAACAAATTCTTATCAGCCTGCGCCTCATTCACATCCAAAAAAATATTGATATTGAAATACGGGAGCAACTCGATTTTGCGCGCATACTTTACAGCAAAGGAATGTATATGCAAGCCCTGAAAATGCTGGAACGCATCAAGCAAACCGCTATTGAGCACCATCAAGATATTTTGCATTTGGAAATTTTAGAATTTCAAAAACACATTGAAGCGCGACATATCACGCGCAGCCGCCGTGTACAAGGTAAGATGGAAGGATTGCTCGAAGAATCAGCGCATCGAAGTTCCGTTACCCTTTCTTCCAGTTTATTATTTAATTTTAATATCGAAATACACGGTTATTATATCGAAAACGGGCACGCTCGCAATGACAAAGACATCGCCGCTGCCAAAACATTTTTTCAAACGCATTACCCAAAGCTGCCAGAGCGCGAAAATACTACGTTTTTTGAACGGGTGAATCTTTTTCAAGCGCAAATGTGGTACAATTATATTTTGATTGATTTTCCCGCCTGCCGCGAGTATGCGCTGCAATGGGTGAATCTTTTTGCCGAGTATCCACAAATGAAAGAAAAAGACCCAGATTTATATATGCGGGCACTTTATTACACGCTGGTATTTCTTTACTTTACGCGAGAGCATGACCGATACGTACACTATTTACGAGAGTTTGAAGCATTTGAAGCGACGATTCACGAGAGTTTAAATACCAATTCCGGCACCATTGCATTTGTATATCTTTATTTATCAAAATTAAATTATTACTTGCTTACCGGCGATTATGATGGTGGTATTGCTTTAGTAAAAGAAATTTTAGATACGATACCACAGTACGAAAAATATACGGATGTACATCGGGTGCTGTTGTTTTATTACAAATTTGCGTATTTATATTTTGGTTGTGGACAATTTGGGAAAGCACTCGATTATCTCAATCAAGTTATTTTATTAAATCACGGTTATTTACGGGAGGATTTACATCACAATGCTCGATTATTACATCTCATTTGTCATTATGAACTAGGTAATCACGACCTCCTCTCCTACCTTATTCCAGCGGTGCAACGCGCATTTGCGCAAGCGAAAGAGGTAAGTAAAGTGCAAAAATTGACCCTGAATTTTATAAAAAAGTTAATTACACTACCACTGGCAGATGTAAAGTCAGCATTCGCAGTGTTTCAAAAAGAAATCATTACTTATACTGATAATGCTTATGAGCGGAAAGCTCTGCTTTATTTGGACGTACCATTATGGGTAGAAAGTCATTTACAAAACCGATTAGTGCGGGAAGTAAAAGAAAGCGTACAAAAAGCAAAAGCGCAAGGGTCGAGCGTGCAATAATCTGGTTATCAATTCATTGTTTATTTTTTAATCGTTCGATTTCTTGTAATAATTCTTCGATGGCTTTATCTTTTTGTTCTAATAACTCATCTTTTTGTTCTAATAACTCATCTTTTTTTTCTAACAGCGCATCTTTTTCTCGCAAAGCTTGCTCTAATGAATTATCAAAGGTTTCTTCAATTTGAATCTGCTTTTGTACTTCTTCGCTCTCTGCCGCTCTTGCCAAACGTTGCAAAATGGGCTGTAAAGACTCGTCTTGCAAATCTGCCGGATAGTTCAAAATCCTTTTGTTATCCGTCACCCAACGTTGACTGAACACAGACAAGACTTTTTCGACGCGGGTTTGCATTTTTTCTGATAATCGAGGGATTTGTACTACATAACTATCATGCGTTAATTTCTCAATAAACTCATCTTTTTCATTTATCTGTTCGCCATTTACTACATCAGTATACACCCTATTTACTTTTAAAATAGCTCGTTTTATAGACAATTCAAATCCCAAAATATAAATAGTCACTATAGGAAGTATCATTTTTTTACCTTCTATATCATCTTCTTGGGTATAATTTTCCGCTAAATAACGTCGAAAACGCATCATATCAAGTGGATGCTTACCCTTCTGTAATTCTATTAAAATTTTCTTTACTTCTCCACTTTCCGTCTTTACAGTCGCTTTGAAGTCCACTCTAAAAATGGTCCCCAAAAATTTATCTGATTTACCACTTTGCTCCTGTGGACGCAATTCTAATTCTAAGATTTCTTCTCCCAAAATAGCTGACAACAGCTTTTTTGCTACGTGCTGGTCTTCCATCAAGTATTTAAAAACGCTATCATATATTGGATTGGCTATCAGCATATTTTTCTATTTCTGCACAAAAATACGGGAAATTAACAGAGCTATTGTAATTATTTTTTGTAAAACAACACACAACTTGTAACTTCCCGCCTGAAATCCAAATCTGATATGCGCCTTGTTTTACTTTTTTCGTTTTTTCCAATCTGGCTTCTTGCCCAGTTGCCCGATTCTACTGCGGTTGACCCGCCCAACGAAGCGCAGGAACGCATTGAAGATTTTTTGCAGAATACGGACAGCGAAGGCAGTTTCGATTTTAATACGCTTTTTGAACGCCTCGAAGATTTTCGGCAAGACCCAATTAATTTGAATAGAGTGACAGAAGCAGTGCTGCATGACCTGAGTTTGCTCACCGATGCGCAGATTTTGGATTTGTTAGCGTATCGGCAAGTGGCGGGCGACTTGATTTCAATCTATGAATTGCAGGCTATTCCAAGTTTTGACCTGACGACCATTCGGCGGATTGTACCGTATGTGACCGTACGCGGCAGTCTGGATGACTATCAAATTCCAATCTCTGAAATGTTGCGAAGCGGTCGAAATGAAGTATTTGTGCGGTGGTCGCGTATTTTAGAACGGCAAAAAGGATTTCAAGAAACGACTTCCAGCCCTTATCTTGGCGACCCAAATCAATTGTACATTCGCTATCGGCACGCTTACGGCACCCGGCTGAGTTATGGCATCACAGCAGAAAAAGACCGAGGAGAGGAGTTTTTCAAAGGCAGCAACAAGAAGGGTTTTGACTTTTATTCCGCGCATTTTTTTGTTCGGGATTTGAATAAAACCGTTAAAGCAGTCGCATTGGGCGATTACTCGGTGAGTTTGGGGCAAGGTTTGGTATTGTATACTGGTTTTGGAACTGGCAAATCCAGTAGTCCATTGATTCTTAAACGTACCGGAAGAGTTTTGAATTCCTACACTTCCGCAAATGAAGTCAACTTTTTTCGGGGAGCCGCCACTACCCTATCGCTTGGTAATCACTTGGAAATCACGGCATTCGGTTCGCTCCGCAATCGAGATGCCAACTTGATTATTTCCAATGACACGACCGATGTAGACCCAGAAATTCGCAGTTTTAGCGCCTTGGATATTGACGGTTTGCACCGAACGCCCAGCGAGATAGCAGATGAAAATGTATTGCAACAACTCACCGTTGGTGGCAGTTTAAAATGGAAAAATAACAATAGTCACTTGGCACTCAATGCGTTGTATGACCAATTTGATAAAAAGTTAGAACGACGGATTCAACCCTACAATCGTTATTTTTTCAACAGCGACCGTTTACTCAATGTAAGTTTAGACTATTCTTACCTCTGGCGCAATTTCAATTTTTTTGGTGAAACGGCGATGAGCGATAATGGCGCGATTGCTACCCTGAATTCGGTATTGATTGGTTTGGACCGCGCTGTTGATTTTGCAGTTTTGCATCGCCACTTTCCGAGAGATTATCAGGCTTTGAATGCCAATCCATTTGCAGAAACAAGCGGCGCTACGAATGAAAACGGCTTGTATCTGGGTATCGAAATGCGTCCGATTAAAAACTGGACCTTGAGTGCATATTTTGATGCGTGGCAACATCCGTGGCTTCGATTCAATGCGGACGCGCCTTCTCGCGGTTGGGAATATCGCAGTCGCTTGACGTATGAGTTGCGCCGCCGCCTGCGCGCCTATGTGGAAGTGCGCGAGGAAATTAAACAAAGTAATGAACCCGAATCTTACACCAAAACCGATATTTTAATAGAAAACCGTATTTTTCAGACGCGCTTGCACCTCGAAAATCAAGTTACAAAAACGCTGGAACTGCGCAGTCGAATAGATTGGGGCTTCTCACAAGGCGAAAACACAGAAAAAAGTACAGGCTTCGCCGTTTATCAGGATGTAATGTTTAAACCCATCGGTTTCCCCTTATCATTTACAGCGCGATTCGCCATCTTTGATACGCAAGGTTTTGCAACGCGCTTCTATTCTTACGAAAATGATTTATTATACACTTTTTCTATACCGGCTTATTACAATCGTGGCACTCGTTATTACATCAATTTGCGGTATCGCTTGGGTCGAAATATCACCTTAGAATATCGGATTGCACAAACGTATTGGGCGAACCAACCCACTATTGGCAGCGGTTCGGAAGAAATAAGTGGACAAAATCGGACGCAAACCAGCGCACAGCTTCGGTGGAAATTTTGAAAGTGGAGAATAGGAAGATGGGAGGATATGAGGATGCCTGAACCATGCTTGTCCGCATACGGAGGAATTTTTGTGATTTTATTGATTCTTATGATCTGCAAAATATACTGCGCCACCTATATGTAAGTGAGGTAAGAAACAAGCGAACCCCAAACTTTAAACTTATTAAATGCTGTCTCTTAAAATCAACCCCCTTAATTCCGGTGCTTCCCGCCGTACTCTTGATTTGGAGGTGGCTCCAATCATTCGTTTTTTGATTGCTGCTGCTTTTTCCGGCTGGTTCATGGCGGTATAAATTTTAATCAAGGTAGCGTATGCTTGGACGCTTTTGGGGTCTTGTTTGATCGCTTGCTCTGCCGCTTTAACTGCTTCTCTGTACTCGCCCAAGCTTTTGGTAGCATTCGCTTTGTCGGTAAGGGCTTTCGTATCAAGGGGATTGATGCGCAGTTGGTCATTTGCTTCTTGTTTCACTTCCTCTTGCTCCTTCTTTTTTTCTCGGATGTCTTTCAATCGTACCCGCGTGAGGCTATCGTTTGGATTTTGTTTTTGTACCGCTTGAAAGTCTTGCCAAGCTTCTTCCAAATTTTCTGCTTTCAAATTAGCGACCCCACGTCGAGTAAGCGTGCTCACATCCGCCGGTGAATTTTCTACCTGGGTATTTAAATCCTGTAAAGCCGCTATATAATCCTCTTGCTGAAAGAGCAAAGCCGAACGATTGTCCAACGCAAATTTATAATCGGGATGTACGGTCAATACATGGTCCAGCGAAGCGATTTGTTTGTCCTTCTGTCCGGTTTGAAAATACGAGTCTTGTAATGCCATGTTGAGTGCTAAAAAATTGGTAGAATCTTTTAGTTTTACTTGTTCCAACAATTCAATGGCTTTTTCATATTCTTTGGTTTCAAAAGCAACCAATCCAAATAACAAAAGCAACGACTGCTCAATATCCCCCGTCACCACGCCACTGGTCGCAATGTTAGAAATGGAAGTGACCGTATCTATCTCTGCTCGCTCGTTGATACGCAAGCGCGTGAATTGAAATTGTTCGCCTAATTCCAAAAACCGATAGCTCGTATTGACAATAATGGAGCCGTCCGGCTTTGGTTCTTCCTGACCAAAAATGACTAATTTTGCGGCGCATCCCTTCCCAATTCTAGCGGCTTGGCTAGAATTCGAGGGCAAAATCGTATCGTTACCACCGTCTCTGTAAGTCTGTAAAGATACGTCCAAATTATAATCACTTATTAAATTACCCAATTTTACAAGAATCCCCTCATGCGGTCGGGTGGGTTGTTGCGTGCCAAATCGCGTATATCGAAAAAGTAATATATTAAAGGTAGAGTCAGATTTGTCTTCAAAAGTTGGACAAGGTGTTGTGCCTTGCGCTACCGGCTCGTCTCCTTCGGTCTCTCGCGTCAGCAAAAAGACCACCACCGTTGCAACTACCAATACACCGATGCCTATGAGTGCCCAAGTGCGCCAAGGAGGCGTTGACCTTGTTACGGTGGAAATAACCCTGCCGTCTTCTAAGTTATCCAGAATCGTGAGAATCTGACGGGTCACTTGGTTGTAACTCAATTTAGCGTTGTCGAAACTGATGGTGCCGTTGGCTTCCTCTCGTTTGGTGCGTCGGTAAAAAGATTGCGCTTGTGTGGCATCTTGCCACAAGGCTTCGGATTGCTTATCTGGTTCTAAAAAAGCGACTAATTGCGCCAATGCGAGTTCTAATTCACCTTCGCTTACCAGTTTTTTGACGGCTTTTATAACTTGTAGCTTATCCATTAGGGTTCTATAATCGGTTTAAATTCAATGCGCTCAATATAGCACTAAACGGTTATAAACCAATAAATAGTCTGTTTGTTTGTTAATTGCAGGACTATCATGCACTTATAATTTTGTTAAAATAACATTGCCGGATTATTGATGACTGGCATTACGCACGCTCATTGCAATAATTGGAACGCGGATTTTCGCAGATTTTATTTGGTGATTTTAATATTGCTTAGCATGTAATCTTATTTTAAAGTCTATAAATGAATAAGCGTATGTGAAAGAAATCCGCACAATCCGCGTCATCCGCGTTCCAATTGTGATTATAAGTGCGCGTAACGT
>CAZJXN010000076.1:2429-14490 GCA_964549655.1 uncultured Saprospiraceae bacterium | reverse complement strand
GTAATAATGCGCATCAAAATAGCGGCAATCAAAAAATAAGCCAGTAGATAAATTTTATCCATCAATACCATATCACCTACGTCGGGAAGGGCATCGCTGTAGGATTGCTGTAAAAAAACGCTACTTAATAAGCCGCCAATCGGCAAGGAAATACGGGCATCAATAAATAAAGGATGAATCAGCAAACCGCCTAAACTGGCAAGCATTACCACCAATAAAGGCAGCATGAGTTTCATCAAAAAATAACTGGTCGGACGAGCAATCGTGAGTTTGAAATCAAAATCACTGAACTTAGAGCCGGTACGACCGGGTTCGCCGAAATTGGTATTGTAAAAATTAGAATTGCCAGACATCGAAGCGTCTTTGATTTCCCAGCCCGGAATAATGAAATCTTTTCGCAGTAAACTTTTACTCGTATCAGGCAAATATATTAAAGAATCGAGCGGATAAATAATATTTTCAATGCGAATATTGGGTGAGTGGCGGTCGAGCGGAAAGTCATCAAGCAAAAACGAGTAATAAAAACGTCCTTCCACGCGCATTCCATTATAATTATAACCATCGGGCAGCACTTGCGTGGTGTCATGAAATATTTCTTTAGTAGATCCCCACTTTTCTATTGCATTTACAAACTCGATATTCGTCGGGTCGCGGTCGCCTTTCCAACGAAACCAAATATAAAAATCGGCATAAAATGAAAATTCATTAATATCCAAATCATACACATTCATAATGTAAATACCGGTATAAACCTTTTGCGCCTGTAGCGGAAAGGTGTCGGGCTGTGCTTGCACGAATGAACAAAGGAAAATCAACAAGCCTGTTATCCCTATTTTTAGACCCATCATGTATTGGTGTGTTTTGGTGTTTTGGTGTTTTTGTCGCTCCGTCACTTGGTCTCTAAATCACTTTATTATTTATTATCAAATTTTAAAATATCTAACCAAGAACAATCCTCATAATTATTATAATTTTCTAAAATCTCCTCGCCTTCCATGATGTCTTTCAATGCGATTGAAATAAGCGGGTCAAAATCTATCGTAGCGCCTGAATTAGGTTCGGCAGCATGATTCACATATCGGGCATTGTCCAAACATAAAACTAAACTATCTAATTCTTTGGAATAATAGGCATATTTTGTAAATAATTCCCAAAGCGTGTCCGTTATTGTATTCTTTTCGGAAGCTTTATAGGTTTTATATTGCAATTCATTGAGTAATAGAATATTTAATCCTATTGCACCTTTCCACCATATCTTGCCTTTTGAAATATCTTTTTTACGAATAAACCAAGTCCGTGTATAGTGCTTTCTCTTACTTCGGTGAGCTCGTTCAGTGTTTCTAGCACATTCATCAATATTAATTTGTATTATTGAAAAATTGTAAATAAATCTATAATCGCTTGTCGCTGTTGAAGTAAATTTTCTTTTTCATTTCTATTTAAACGCTTTACGCGTGCTATTTCCATCTTTTCTTTATAAAATTCTTTATATCGAATTGCAAAAACGCCTAATAATGGAATTACCAGTAATAATAACCAATAAATCGGTTTTGTAAAAACAAGCAATACAATCAGCCACAATAGCCAATAGGCAAAATACGCGCCCAATGCCGCCGCGAGCCATACGGACGCATAAAACACGATGCGCTTTACCCGCGTCTTTGCTATATACTTTGCTAATAAAACAGGAGGTATATTGAATAAATAACCAATTAAAAAAAACGGTAATCCGAGGAGTAATAAAACATAATTTAAAATAGGCAAATTATATTTTTGCATCAGCGCACGGTCTGTAATGCGAAGTTGTTGCAAGTGATTGAAATAAGATTTTACTAAACTCAATAAATTATTTTTTGCAGCAGCATCCATTTTATTCATAGTGTCAGCTACTCGTTTTTCTGCTTCTAAAGGTGTTTTAGCATGTTTTGGAAAATTTGCAGGACGCTGCGAGCGGTCAAGCCGCAGTAAATATTCTGTGAGTTCTTCGTCTTCCTCTTTTTCAATGATGACGATGCGTTCTGCCATTTGCTGGCGCAGGGTTTCCGTGAATTCCGCGCTGGTTGATGCCGCATTCTGCTGATACCTTTCCCAAAATTGTCGCGCCGAAATTGGTTCGCCAAAATCAATCATCACCTTGGAGCGCGGTTGGTCGGCATACTCATAATTGACACCCACCGGCACGATGTAGACATCCTCCAAATCGGGAAATTTTTCAAGCGTTCCAAACGCGATTCTGGATGCCCCTTTTTTCAGTGAACGCAGTCTTTTTTCGTGTTCGGCACTTCCCTCCGCAAGAATTAGGACCGTCTTTTTTTCGTTTAATGCCTGATAACAGTATTCAAAAGTTTCATAATTTGTTTTTACAAAAGCCAAGCCTCGGTCTTTGGCGCGATAAAGCGGCAAGAGGTGGATACTGCGCATCAGTCGGATGTAAAATGGCTTTACAAACATATCGCCCCGCACCAAAAAATGCAGTGGCTGCTCCAAATAACACGCAATAATGCACGGCTCAATGAAGCCAGTCGGGTGGTTCGCAGCCAAAAGAACGGGCTTATTTTTGGGAATACGGTGCGCATTGGAAATGTAGATTTTCCGATAAAAAACCTGAAGCATCAGGGTAACGAGTAGCCTTCCAAACGAATACAGCATGAATAGTGTTTACAGTGAAGTTGGGACAAAGTTAGTTTGCGTCCGCGCATTTTTTCTAATTATTTTTTATTTTCGAGTGTGAAGTTTCTTCAACGCAAGATTTACTGATTTTTTGAAATGTAGCAAATCTGTAACTGGTTTAGATTTATGGCTCATCAAAAATACCTCGTGGTAGTAGGCGGACCCACAGCGAGCGGAAAAACCGCCTTTGCAATACAATTAGCAAAACATTTTAATACCGAGATTATATCCTGCGATAGCCGCCAGTTTTATCGAGAGATGAATATCGGTACTGCCAAACCGAGTGTGGAAGAAATGCAAGGCGTGACGCACCATTTTCTTAGTCAACTTAGTATTTTTGATAGCTATAATGTGGGTGATTTTGAGCGCGATGCGATTGCATTATTAAAAATATTACATCAGAAATACGATATTATAATAGCCGTTGGTGGCTCTGGTTTGTACTTAAAAGCGGTGTGTGAAGGATTGGATACATTCCCAGAAGTACCCGAAAATATTCGACAGGAAGTACGACAATTATATGCAGAACAAGGATTAAAATATTTGCAAAAAGAACTCCAAGTCGTTGACCCTGAGTATTATACCATTGTAGACCAACAAAATCCGCATCGCTTGATTCGAGCCCTAGAGGTGACGCGTGCCAGTGGAAAACCATTTTCCAGCTTTCACAAAAATCGCTCGAAACAGCGTCCGTTTCAATCCATTGGTTTACAAATAGACTTGCCTCGGGAAGCATTATATGACAGAATTAACCAGCGAGTAGATGACATGATGCAAAAAGGATTGCTACAAGAAGCCGAAACATTATTGCCCAATCAACATCTTGTTGCATTGCAAACCGTTGGTTATCAGGAGTTATTCAACTATTTTAATAAAAAAATTACATTGGAAGAAGCTGTTGACAAAATTAAACAAAACTCGCGCAACTATGCCAAACGCCAACTGACGTGGTGGCGACGCGACGGCTCATTTCATAAATTTCACCCCGAGGCGTTGGAAGCAGCCATTCATCACATCCAATCTATTATAAAATAAAATTAAATGAATAGCACAGATTTGATATCCGGTGTAGGTGTTTTCCTCATTCTATTAGCATTTTTTCTACAAACATTTAATTATATCACCGCCAAGTAGCTTTTGTATTTATGGTTGAATGTAATTGGCTCTGCATTAGCAGGTTATGGCTCGTATTTATTAGATTCTATCCCTTTTATGATTATGGAAGGCACTTGGTGTATCGTCTCTGTTATCGGGCTATTGCGCATCGGTCGTGTACATACGGCACATTAAAAATGTTTTGTTCTGCTGGAACAATGCTCCAATCTCAAATACGTATTATCTAAATACTAAATACTAAGTACCAAATACCTAAAATCATGAGTAAAATCTGGAAACAACCCTTCACGCTGGATTCCATAAGTGTCTTCTTTCAGCGCACCCTTATCGAAACGCTCGGCATCGAATTCACCGAATTTGGAGATGATTATCTCGTTGCTAAAATGCCCGTAGACGACCGCACGGTACAGCCCATGCGACTGCTGCACGGAGGCGCAAGTGCAGCATTGGCAGAGACTTTGGGCAGTACGGCTTCCGTTTTTTGTCTGGAAGATGTCAACAATTTTCAAGCAGTTGGCGTGGAAATCAACGCGAATCACTTGCGCGGCGTTACGAGCGGATATGTACACGGCACCGTCCGTCCCATCCGCATCGGGCGCACGATGCACGTGTGGAATATTGAAATCAAAGATGACGCAGGAAAGTTGGTTTGTGTCAGCCGTTTAACAATTGCAATCGTGCCAATCAGACCGTAATGTTGTACTTTTGTCGGTTCAAAAACCGATAGGATGAAAAAAATAATAGGTACGTTTCTTTTAGTAGCTTGCTTTTGCAGCAGCTACGCACAATTTAATATAGAGCTTTTATCTAATCTGAAATATGATGTTCGGCTGAGTAATATTTGGGGTTGGACGGCGCCCGATAGCACCGAATATGCTTTGGTAGGTACGCAGCGCGGCGTTTCGATTGTGAGTTTGAAAGACCCGCGCAATCCACGGGAAGTGGCGGCAGTACCGGGTTCTACCTCCAGCTGGCGCGAGATAAAAAGTTGGGGTAATCATGCTTACATCGTAACGGACCAGTCGGGCACCGCCGATGGATTACTCATTATAGACCTTTCCAAATTACCAGATTCGGTAACTTATGTCAACTGGAAACCGACTATCGAAGGACTTGGGACGCTGGGTCGCGCGCACACTTTATTTATAGATGAAAAAGGTATTTGTTACATTTATGGAAGTCAACTAAATGGCGGCGGTGCCATTATTGCAGATGTAGCGACGAATCCAAAAGCACCTATTTATCTTGGAAAAGGAAATTCTGTATATGTACACGACGGCTATGTGCGAAACGATACGCTTTACGCAGCAGAAATATATGATGGAAGAGTCGCTATTTATGATGCAAAAGATAAAATGAATGTAAAATTGCTTGCTACTCAAAATACGCCGTCCCGCTTTACACACAACACTTGGCTTTCTGATAATGGTAAATATTTATTTACAACCGATGAAGTGCAAAATGCCCCAATTGCAGCTTATGATATTTCTAATCTAGATGATATTCAGGAAGTTACAGAATTTAGAAGACAGGAAACTTTGAACAGGGGCGTTGTCCCGCATAATGTACACGTTAAAGACCGCTTTTTAGTCACGGCATATTATACCGATGGTGTAAATATTATTGACGCTACGCAGCCCGATAATTTAATAGAAGTTGGGAATTATGATACCTATCCGGGTGGAGATGGTGGCTTCAATGGTGCTTGGGGCGCGTATCCGTATTTTCCTTCTGGCACGATTGTGGTGTCTGATATTTCCAATGGGTTATTTGTATTAAAACCAACGTATATAAAAGCTGCTTTTTTAAATGGAAAAGTGACAGATGCTGTTACTGGGCAGCCCATTTCGGATGTAACTATTCAGGTTCAATCGGCACAATTAAACGATCGTAAAACCGATTTGGCGGGCGATTATAAAACAGGGCAGGCAATAGCAGGCACGTTTTCGGTTCTTTTTTCTAAAGCAGGGTATGAATCAAAAACGTTGCAAGCGGGATTACAAAATGATAGTGTCACGATTTTAAATACGGCACTGATGCCTTTAATAACTTATAATGTAACCGGAAGAGCGATTCAAGCAGGAAATAACGCAGGCGTTGCCAACGCAAAAATTTTGGTTGTAAATGATACTTTTACGTATGAAACCACTGCTGATGTAGCCGGTAATTTTAATCTAAATGCAGTAATAGCAGGCAGTTATGACTTGTACGTAGGCGCGTGGGGTTATTTACAAAAAGTAGAACGCAATATTATAATTGATAATAACAAAACCGTCACGGTAGCACTCAATCGAGGTTATCAGGATGATTTTGTATTGGATTTGGGTTGGACGCAGCAGAACGAAGGCGCAAACACAGGGGATTGGGAACGAGGCATTCCGATTGGTACAAATTTTAATGGCTTACTGGCGAATCCGGGCGAAGACATCGCTTCGGATGAAGGAAGGGCTTGCTATATGACCGGAAATGGCGGCGGCTCGGCAGGAGATGATGATGTGGATGGCGGCACAGTGCGACTGCTTTCTCCCTCGATGGACTTGACTACTTATCAAAATCCTATAATTAGTTATTACACTTGGTTTTTCAATGATGGTGGCAATAATAATCCAGACGATAGTCTGGTGGTACGCCTTTCCAATGGATTAGACACGATTACACTTGAAACCCTAAAAAATTCCCAAAGCACTTGGCATCCTAAATCTTCCTTCCGAGTAAAAGATTTCATTACATTGACCAATAACATGATTATTTGGTTTGAAACCGGAGATGCCGCTCCAAATTTACACGTGGTAGAAGCTGCTGTGGATGCGTTTTTAGTAGCAGAAGGGATGCCTACGCCGGTGGCCGAGATAGAATCGAATCTGCTTTCCATCACTGCTTTTCCAAATCCTTTCTCGCAGCAAATCAAATTACAATATCAACTTCCAGAAGCCACTGACAAAACTGCTTTATTGGTGTATAATGTAATGGGACAATTAATAGAAAATATTACAATCGAAAATCAGAATGGCATTATAGAATTGGGTAATTTATATAATAACGGCGTATATTTCATCAAACTACAGACAGATAATAAATTAAGTAATAGTTTGAAAGTTATTAAATCCAACTGAAAACACAGACGGGGCGCATCTAAAACATACGCCCCTTCCAATATCACAATATCCCAATATTTAATTCTTCGCATTCGCCGAGTAATCCACATCGCCCGTTTTGTAGCCAATGAAATTAGGTGGCGTTTCCCGATCAATAACTTGATGCACACTGGGAAAAAACTCATCCCAAGGATTCGTTTGGTCAAAAAACTCAAAATTTTGTGTAATAAATCGCCACGATGGGGCATTTTTGAATGTTGTTTCGATACCCAATATCAATTTTCGTATTTCTATGACATCCAGTACCGTTACTGTGCCGGAATCATTCACATCTGCCGCCAACAATTTAAGCGGTTCGTTTAATGGTTGTACCCCAAGAATATGTTTAGATATTAAAATAACATCGAATACAGATACACCGTTTACATCGCTGTAATCTTTTGATAATGACAAGGTTAAATTGCCGATCAAAGGAAGATTGTTAAAAATGTAAGCACCCGAAGTATCCGTAATAGTCGTAATAGGAATGAGTCCACTCAGCGTCACATTTACCCCTGCCAGCCCTTCGCCTTCCGCCGTGCGCACGTATCCATTCAAGCGTCCCATCTGCTGGTCATTAAATTCACTGCCATCCAAGGTTGTTACATTAGAAGTATCTGGGTCGAGCCAGTCTTTTAGGCGATTTTCTTTAGTACCACCGCCTTCCCACGCCAATGTAAAACGGTCATAAAAAACATTATTTACCGTACAACTTCCCAAGTCATTACCTCCATGCAATTGCCCGACAATCCTGCCGTTTTGGTCAAATAACGCAGCCCCCGATGAGCCTATTTCTACCGTACTGGCATCCATTTGTAAACGAAATAAATGATTGGTAGGGCTGGTATAATAAATAGACCCATCCCCTCTTTGCCAAGGATAGGAGGTGCCATAAATCGTAGCAGCCTGGTTATCTATGGCTATTTTTTTAATATCTCCCCTTGGATGATGAATACTCACACCTTGCGTAGGCGGCGTTGCGTTTCGGTTCCAACCATTAAAGAAAGCATTATAGGTAGGTGGAATTGTATCTTTTAATTCTAATAATAGAAAATCGTTTTGTCGCCGACTGGCACGCAGCGTACTTCCCAACATGGACTGATATGCAGGCTCCACACCTATATTTACACAATCCGGTGATTCATAATTAAAATCATAACGCCAAAAATCATATTTAGGAGTAAAGCCATCCTGACAGTGAAATGCGCTTAGAATATAAGGCTTACCATCTTTTTTTGTGTTATTCACTAAATTGCCAGTGCAATAACCCGTCCCATTTTCCACCACGACGAGTATGCGGCAGACTCCGCGTTTTTGTTGTTGCCAGTTGGCTCCTTGCGGACAATTAACATTCACGTTGCAAGCATCAGAAGCGCCAAACCCAGTTTCATCCAGCAAATTTTTTTCTTGAAATACCTCTTTTTTATAGGCATGGTCTACCCGAAAAATATGCAAACGTCCTTGTTCGCGCACCGCTTTTGGTTCATAATATTCTAATATGGCAGATTCTCCGTATATAAAGCCCGTCATAAAGGTGTAGTTGGGCGTATTACTTTCCCAAGTATATGCGCCGAGTATTTGCTTGCCATCTTCACCGTACATAAAGAGTTTAGCGCCTTTCGGCAAATACAAATCATCATACAAAGCGGATAAACCGAGTGCGCCCGCCGAGCGAATTTTCAAACGCCAGAGCCGGTCGCCGTTCTTTAATGCGATCCATTCTCCCGCATTTTGCAAACTCAAATTTACTTGCATGGATGCTGCAAATCGCGTTCCTACAAAAGATGCATCCTCTTTTCGTATTTTTTCTAATGGAAATGCAGGGAGCGTGATTGTTTTGACAGCCTTTTCCGCATATTGATTTTGGAAAATCGGACTTAGACTCAGCGGTGTGCCTCCGCTACTGATTTGTGCCGCAGCGCAATGCGCTCCAGCAAACAGGCAGCAGATTGCGAGTAGTTTTTGGTATAAATTTTGCATGATAATTCACCCTTTGTAGTAAAAATAATTCATTTATATTATTGAAGGTTAGTTTTTATAAAAACTTGTTATTCAGAATATTTAATCTTTATAAATGTATTTTTTTTAATAATATTTAACTAAATAACTGAAGTTTCAACCTCCATGCGTTGTTTTCAAAATTTGGTATCTTGTGTAAGGTGTGTAAAAGGATGCGTATTGATGAAGTTGGGAAAAGTAGGTTGTATGTACAAAGATAACTTTTTCATAGCAAATAACCGGATTTGTTTGAGAAAAACTTTGTAACCAGCTTTGCCAAACCAAAAAATATTTTCCAATTTTATACTAACCATCCCCTAATTAACGATGTATATCAGTGGAGGCAATCGCCCGTCAAGCGATGTGTCAATGGTAATTTATTCGTTTATAAGTCGGAAGTCGGAAAAGGTGAAGATAGTAAGTTCAATATTTAATGTTCAAAGAGCGAGCGTCTGGCATCTAAAAATCTGGCATCTGGCATCTAATTTTTAAAAGCGCTATTTACATGAAAAGTTTTAAAATACGAACTACCCTTTTATTGCAATTTCAAATTATTGCTTTTTTTACTTTTTTAATTGGCTCCGCCAACTTGTCCGCACAGGATGCCATGCGCGTAGTGCGTTGCAGCGCGATTGACCAGCGCTCGCCCATCACCAATATTTATGTGGATGAAGCCAATAACAAATGGGTCGCTACCAGCAAAGCAGTGTATCAAATACAAGCCTTAGACTTAGCTAATCCTTTGAAATTAAACGCCGGAGAGCAATCGCTACTGAGTATTTCAGGTGGGAATCAAGATATAAAATGGTCGGCGGATGCGCTCAAAGCAATTATCGGCGCGGACAACACTGTTACTGCTGGTTTTTATGATACCAAAAAGCAAGAATTGTGGATTGGCACACGCGAGGCGGGCGCTTTCCAAGTGAAAGTAAATCCGCAATTAAAGCTGCTCAACAAATTTGATAACAGTAATTCCAAGTTGAAAGCCAATGAAGTAAATAGTATTTTTATTGATAAACTTGGCGAGGTGTGGATTGGTACGGAAGAAGGCGCAATGGTCGGTAAAAATGGGCGATGGGCACTGGAAGAGCGCTTGTTGAGTATCGGGCGCATCACGCAATTTGGTTCGGATGTGTGGCTTTTAGGTAATAATGCACTTTGGCGCGTCAACGGCAGAGGCGACTGGATTCCAGTGGATGTAGATGCAGATAAAATTGAGGGCGATATTCGGGATATGGCACTGGATAGTTTGGGTAGAATTTGGATTGCATCGGAAGTTATTACGCGTTTTGACCCAGACACCGATACTTACACATTTTTTGGTCCAATACAATATTTTACCAGCCAGTTTGCCACTCGTTTAGTGGTAGATAAAGACGGCGCGGTTTGGGTTGGTACCGAAGACAAAGGCGTGTATTTGATTGAAAAAGAATCTTCTATAACGGTCAATGCGCTGGTAGAGAAAGAATTAGGCTGTGACGCCACACAAAATGATGCGGCAGTTAGAATAAAAATCACAGGTGGAAAACCACCGTTCACGTATGCGTGGACAGGCGGATTAGCAGGCGAAAATCCCAAAAATCTTGGTCATGGCGACTACACCGTCACCGTCACGGATAGTGAGGGCAAAACGAAATCTGCAAATGTAAAGATTGAGAATCCACGCTTCACAGTACAAGTGGCACAAGACAAAGAAGAAAGTCCGGGTAACACGGCGGATGGCGTAGCTTCCGTCACCATCGTTGGCAACGCGACTGATTTTACTTTTAAATGGGACAATGGCGAAACGACCAAAATCGCAAAAAAACTCACCACTGGCAATCACACGGTAACTGTCACCGATAAAAAAGGATGTAGTGCCATTGGCAATGTGACGATCGGTCAGCAGTTATTGGCGTTAACAATTGCTATTGAACAAGTCAATCCTATCAAATGTAATGGCGAAAGTAATAGCGCGCTGAAAGTAAATGTTTCTGGTGGCAAACCGCCTTTTCAATATAAATGGAATGACGCAAAAATCACAGGCGACCAACCCACTGGATTAGCAGCCGGTAATTATCAATTGCAAGTAACGGATGCCGCTGGCGGTAGTAGTTCTGCCCTTATTTCTATCAAATCGCCAGAAGCATTGAGTGCCACCATTCAAGCACAAGCCCCTGCCAGCACGGGTAAGTCAGATGCAAAAGCGATGGCACAAGTAAAAGGTGGCAGCGGAAATTACACTTATAAATGGGATAATGGCGAAACCACAGCGACCGCTATTAAACTTTCTCCAGGCAAACACAACATGACTATTACGGATGCAAATGGCTGTACGACAAGCACTTCCATTGATATTACAGAAAACGTGCTGCCTTTAGCAGTGGTCATCACTGAAAAATCCAGTACGAAGTGTGCGGGTAAATCCACGGCTGCACTCGCGGTACAAGTCACAGGCGGCAAAGCCCCTTTTAATTACAAATGGAGTGATACCAAACTCGACGGCGATGCGCCTTCCGGCTTGATGGTGGGCACGTATCAGTTGACTGTGACCGATGCAGCTGGCAATAAATCCAGTGCTTCGATTGCTATCAAATTCCCCGATGCGCTCTCGGCTACCATTCAAGTACAAGCTCCCGCCACGACTGGAAATGCAGATGGAAAAGCGATGGCGCAAGCAAAAGGTGGTGCTGGAAATTATAGTTACAAATGGGACAATGGCGAGACGACGCAAACGGCTACCAAACTCGCGCCGGGGAAACATACCGTAATTATTTCTGATGCAAATGGCTGTACCTCAACCGCTTCAACGGAAGTTAGTGAAAACATCTTGCCTTTAAATATTGCCATTGCAGAAAAAACGAGTTTAAAATGTGCCAGCGACCAAACGGCATCTTTGACAACGCAAGTAAATGGTGGAAAACCGCCTTTCCAATATCAATGGAATGATGCAAAATTGAATGGGGACGCACCTTCCAACTTGGCAGCAGGTATTTATCAATTGACCGTAACGGATGCAGCAGGTACGAAAGCAAACACAACTTTCACAATTAAAGCACCGGAAGCCATCGCAGCTATTATTCAAGTGCAAGCCCCTGCCAGTACGGATAATGCAGATGGAAAAGCGATGGCGCAAGCAAAAGGTGGTGCTGGAAATTATAGTT
>CAZJXN010000076.1:0-2329 GCA_964549655.1 uncultured Saprospiraceae bacterium | reverse complement strand
AAAGCACCGGAAGCCATCGCAGCTATTATTCAAGTGCAAGCCCCTGCCAGTACGGGCAATTCGGACGGAAAAGCCATCGCGCAAGCAAAAGGTGGTGCCGGAAATTATAGCTACAAATGGGATAATAGCGAAACCAATGCGACAGCTTCTAAACTCGCTCCCGGCAAGCACAGCGTCACGGTCACCGACGCAAATGGTTGTGCGACAACGGCTTCCCTCGATATTTCCGAAAATATTTTGCCTTTAGCTTTAAATATTATAGAAAAAGCGAAAGTGCGTTGCAATGGTGCAAGTGACGGCGGTCTGCAAGTACAAGTTTCAGGTGGTAAACCGCCTTTTCAATATCAATGGAATAACGCAAAAGCGACTGGCGAACAACCCACTGGTTTGACTGCCGGAAATTATGAAGTCTCTGTCACGGATGCAGCAGGCAATTCCAAAACAATTAAATACACAATCGCGCAACCAACGGCTTTAGAGGCACTTGTAGGAGATGTCAAAATGGCAACCTCGCCCACTGTCACAGATGGCAAAGCAACGGTACTGGCAAAAGGCGGCGCAGGCACTTACACTTACAAATGGACGAACGGCGAAACCACCGCCACTGCTACCAAACTTGCGCCGGGCAATAATAGCGTGACCGTCACCGATGCCAACGGTTGTACGGCAATCGCCAATTTTGAAACCTCCCAGCGGATTTTGGCGGCATTATCTGGAACCGTTCGCAGTGGGCAGACCATTCGGATGGAACAGCTTCAGTTTGAAGCCGATAGTAGCATCATCAATGCGCCTTCCTTACCTGTTTTGAATGAATTGTACGAATTTTTGCAAGAGAATCCAGCTATTTTTGTAGAAATCGGTGGGCATACTAACAGTCTGCCGCCGGATGAAGTGTGCGACCGCCTCTCTACTGCCCGCGCTAAGTCTGTCGTAGAATTTCTCAACCAAAAAGGAATCGCAGAGAGTAGACTTTCTTACAAGGGTTACGGCAAGCGCGTCCCCATAGCCGACAACAACACGCCCGAAGGCAGACAGCAAAACCAACGGGTGGAGGTAAAAATCCTACGGGTGGGAAGACCCAAGGAAAGTGGGGGGTGATGGAATATTGGAAGGATGGAGGATTAAAAGGTTAGAAGGTTTAATTATAAAAATACCGAAGTGAATGGATTCGCTTCGGTATTTTTAATACAAACTTGAAAACACTACAAATGTGGGTGTAAGCTCTTGACAACTATTTATTTATATTACTTGTGTACTTTAATTACGTAAATTAAATATTAAATTTTGATAGTTTTAAAAGTTTTTCATTCCAATTGCTGAGAATGTCATTTTAAATTCCCATCTTTATAAAGAACAACACATCAAAAAAATCTTTTTCCAGCCCCTTCTTGAAAGAAGTTTTCATCTACCTGTTTTTATTGAAACAACATTTTTGTACGACAGTACGATGGTATTGTAACAATTATTTTAACGGAATTTTAATTTAATATTTATGGGTAACGATAAAATTAATGAAATAATAAGCCAACTAATTAAAGAAAAACGGTATGAAGAAGTACCAATTATTTTGAATGATTATTCTAAGACCTTTTGGGAAGAAGAGTATATCAAGATGAATTTTGAAGAAAAAATCAAATATTGGTCAAGCAGATTTCATAGACAAATGCGCTGGAATATAGAATCAGGTGTAGATGAAATGGCAGTTTTTTCTAAAGCTGATTATGAAACTCGGAAAAAGTATGAGCCAGAAATAGATGAGCTGTTACCTCATATTGTTAAATATCTTACAGTGAAAGAGGAAGATATTTATAAAGCACTTAAAAAATAATATTATGGAAGAAGAACGAGAAAGACTAATGAAGGCATATTACGAAAGAGACAAAAAGTATAAGGAATCTGAGAAAATATTTTGGGATATAGAATACCCAAAGAAAAGTGTTGATGAAAAAGTAACTTTTTGGACTGGTAATATTCACAGACAAATGCGTTGGAATGGAGGGTCTGGTTTTGATGAGATGGCCATTTTCAGCAGAAAAAATTATGAAAGCTGGAAGAACCTAGAACCAAATTTTGATGTGCTTCTTCCCGAAATCATAAAAAAATTAGGATCTTGGGTTTCAAGCGAAGAGGTGTATCGTAAAATAAAAGGTGAATAAATGCTAATTGAAATCCTAGCTGGCGCGGGTCTCGTCTGCCGATTAAAGATAATATCTTCATTTGTCAACCCCTCCAGCTTCTTTTTATTAGTAAAAAAAGTAATTTATTCTACATCTAAAGGTTCAACAGCTATTTTAAAAAGTTTTGAAACACCTAAGTTGGCATCGGTCGG
>CAZJXN010000075.1:0-25709 GCA_964549655.1 uncultured Saprospiraceae bacterium | reverse complement strand
CCTTAAAAGAAAAGTTGATTTAGATCGATTTTCTAAAGTGCCAAAGTAGAAGTAGATGAAATGCGAAAATAAAATACATTTATGTGATTAGTTGTATTTCAATAATTATATTACTTTGTCCTCTTTCGCATATTCACGCTGGATACCGATTATCAATTCTTCGTTAGAAAGCATCGTTTTTTCTTTTGCTAATAAATCAATGCAGCAATACTGTACAATGTTAATAATATTGGAACCGGTGAGCTCATACTTTTGTGCAATCTGTTGTAAATCAATACTTTCATCTAAAGTAACTTGTATTGGAAAAGCTTTTTCCCAAAGCTGAAGTCGTTCAGGCGCTTTCGGAATCGGAAAATAAATGATGGATTGGAAACGGCGGGTGAATGCTTCATCCATATTGGTTTTGAAATTGGAAGCCAAAATCACTAAGCCAGGATAACTTTCAATGCGTTGCAATAAATAACTTACTTCTTGATTAGCATATTTGTCGTGGGCATCGCGCACGTTAGTGCGTTTGCCAAATAAGGCATCGGCTTCATCAAAAAATAGGATCCAGTTCTTGTTTTCTGCTTTATCAAACAAACTCGATAAATTCTTCTCTGTCTCGCCAATATATTTGGAAACGATCATAGATAAATCCACGCGGAATACGGGTAAGCCGCTGTGTTTGCCCAACAGCATGGCGGTGAATGTTTTGCCCGTACCCGGCGGACCATAAAACAGCACCCGATAGCCCGGCTTGATGCGCTTGTGCATTTCCCAGTCGTAGAGCAGCGTGTGGTGGTGCTGGAGCCAGTGATCCAATTCTTGAATTTTGGATAAAGTCTGCGCATCCAACACCAAGTCCTCCCAATCCAATTCCGTAGCAATCTGTTGTGCTGGAAAGTCTGCATTGAACTTCGGCACCGAGACCGAGCCCGTAAGCAACCACTCCGCCAATTCCGGTTCTACCGTGAGTCGTCCGCTCATGGGCGGCTCGCCCGCTTTCACCGATTCTAATAAAACCATGCGTTCTGCATTAAAAAAAGAATGATGGCGCAGCCAAAATTGCAAACGCAGCCGCTCCTCCAGCTTATTGCCCGCCAGCAGAAAAATAACCGTATCGCCCGTCGGCAGTGTCCCTCGACTGTTGCCCACTTTCACCCCACCAAAATCAGGAAATTCGCCCCCTTTCGGCAGAAACTGTCCAATCGCCGCATCAAAAAAATGCGGAAACGTAAGCGGCGCTAACGCAATCAACAACACCAACAACTCCTCTTGACTCGGCTCCCGCTGCCGCACAAAATGCGCAAACGGCGACTGATCCGCCTCTTCCAGCACCGGCGGCTCCGGCATGATCCCTTCATACTCCCGCTTCCCGAAGTGATGCTCCAAGCGCCACAGCACCACCTCCTGCAAGTACGCCAAATGCGTGTGCAAGCCATGTATCACCGTGTAAGGCATGACGGCGAGCCGGTTTTTAGAAGGTTCGGACGGAGTGTCGGGGAGCTTTGGCGCGTCTTTTTCTGGCGCTGCTTGGGGTTCAGCAGATTTGGGTTCCTGTTCGGAAGCGGATTTGCGGCGGAAGAGGTTGGGACGCATGGCAATATTTAGATTTGAAATATTGTATTTTTAAAAGTTGATTTAAAAACCTTATTCTTTAGCAAGATTCCGCTTTTATTGTTTGACAAGGATTTACTCCATTTCCATGTTTTTGTTTTTTATGACTCATTCTTTCGCAACAAAGCTTTGGTAAAATAGCGGGATTGTAACTTACAATAACTTTGGTAAGTCCTTTTACCGTATGATGGTTGAGCAATTGGAGCTGCTGGGTATTACCTATATCTGCACCAGCACCCCAATCCACATGGATGCAACCATGAGAACCTTCTGTCAAAGATCCAGAATGAATAGCTTGCCCTCCTTTGAAAAAAATCGCAAATGACATACTTGAATTTAAATTTTTTGCATATTTTAAATTTGGTCCTTCGCCTTCTGCTTTTGATAATGGTACATCATTATATCCTACTCCTTCTATTCTATGTACCGTAAAGGTTCCGCTATCTGTATATCCTTCTATATGTTTTCCGCCAGTGATAGGAAAAGTAATAAATTGAGGAATATTAATATTAGAAAATGGAAGGGTAAAAGGGGGGTTCGCTGAGTTTACATTATACAATCCAAATAACAAACCCTTTGGAACCCAATCTCCAGCATTGTCAATCTCAGCTTTATAAAAATGAATAAATATTTGTTCAATCCAAGGTTTTGTTTGTTTATCTTTTTTGGTATTAAAACTTTCTTCTTTTAAACTTGAAGTATTCGTTCTTCCAAAATTGAAGGCTTTAGGATCCCTGTAAGGAGAAATTCTGGTTTTATTAAAATCAGAAGTCTGCTGCACCACATGCGTCAACTCATGCGCTAACAATTTCTTCCCATCTGAAGACTCCGGGCTATACTCCCCTTGATTAAAATAAATATCCGAGCCACGCGTAAAAGCTTTTGCTTGGATGCCTTGGCTCATCTCCTGTGCTTGGCTGCCCGTGTGTACGCGCACGTGCGAGAAGTCCGTGCCAAAGGCTTTGTTCATGTAGGAGCGGGTGGGCGTAGGTAGGGAGCTGCCGCCGCCTTTGCTTTGACTGAGTTGGGACGTCAATTTGGGGGAAGCCTGATAACCACCACTTTCCGACTTGCGCATCAAGGGCATCATTTGTATTGGATTTTCCTCTTCAGGCATTTGCTGACGTTGGATAGAATCTTCCTGCTCGCATTTAGCGCATTGGCGTTGGATGGTCGAGGCAAAGAAGGAATTGCTTTTTGGCTGGGTAGCGAAAAAGGAAGTTGAATTATGTTGAGATTGTTGTTGTTGACAAGTATCGTATTTCATAGATTTAAGTTTGTTCAGAACGTCTTTAAAAGCTTCACTTGTACTAATGTAAAATTCACTTTACAAAGCTAAATGCCAGCGTGGGTAAAATTATTGGTATTTTATTCCAAATTAAGGTCTGCAATTTTCTCCTTGATTAGGACAACGTTTAAAAGTTGGATTTCTCCATGAAGATCTATTATAGATTCTAACACAATCCCCATTTTGAACTAACCCATAAAAACTATTTGATTCATCACTTGCAGTAGAAGTTGCATTTACATCGTGTAGTCTGGCGCATCCATGAGACTGAGTCCCAGGAATTCTAATAATTCGTCCTCTTTTTGTCCAAAAATTACTATGAAAACCAAAGTTTCCACAATAATTAACAAAATTAATTAATCCAATACCTGAACGACGTTGGTGATCTTTAATAGAATACATATGACACCAACCATTCGCTCTTGCCAAAGCCGAGGTAGAAGGTCCAAGAATCAAGTCGTCAAATTGCGTATGGCCTCCACCAGTTTGAAAAACTCTAGCTGCTTTCATTCCTAAGTTTAAATGTACTTCACGTTCTTTAACAGCATCTCCAGAGTATGTGCATGGATCTATATCTTCACTACTCCGTTGTATCCTTTTTAAATAGTTCCCCCCTGCTGCACCACATGCGTCAACTCATGCGCCAGCAACCTCTTTCCATCCGAAGACTCAGGGCTATACTCCCCTTGGTTAAAATAAATATCCGAGCCATGCGTAAATGCTTTCGCTTGTATGCCCTGGCTCATTTCTTGCGCTTGGCTGCCTGTGTGTACGCGCACTTGCGAGAAGTCCGTACCGAAGGCGTTGCTCATGTACGAGCGGGTGGGCGTAGGCAGGGAGTTACCGCCGCCTTTGCTTTGGCTGAGTTGGGAGGTGAGTTGGGAGCTTGCCGTATAACCCCCACCAGTCGCCTTGCGCATAAGTGGCATTTGCTGGATATGCTCCTGCTCCTCATCTCCGCAAGCGGCGCACTTCCTTTGCAATCGAGAGATAGCCAAGGGCATCATTTGTATAGGTTGGTCTTCCTCGTCCATAGGTGCGCCGGGAGTAGATTCCATGCGCATTACTTTTTCCGACATCGCATCGGCTTCCTGCTCGTATTGGTCGCCGGGTTCATTGATAGTGAGCGCGGGCTGAATAAAAGCTGGGCTGAAGAACGGCGTATTCTGGATTGTGTTGCTATGATGCGATTTTTGATGTTCTACGGTAGCTTTCATGCGTAATGGTGTTTAGACCCACTGGGTGTAGATCGGGGTTTGCATCCAGGGTAATTTTATAATATTATAACTCCACGGCAATCTATCCAATAAAATATCTATCGCTTTGTGCTCTACTTGCAGGAGCCATTTATCTGCTTGATACGTTAGTTTTCCGGTGCGTTGGAGGAAGCCTTCGCGCAAGCCATTGGGGGAGGTGTTGCCGAGTGCGCCCCAGTGTTCGATGGCGACTTGTAGCAGGTGGTCGGCTTCTTCTTTTTCAGATTCGGTCAGCGGCACAAAACGTTGTATTGGTTCTTGGACGGGTAAGTTACACAAAATTTTATGCAATGTCAAGAGGTGTTCGGCTGTATTTTCTTCGCCGGTAATTATATATTGTAATAAATGAATGGCACGCTCTTGAGTCGTTCGGTCGAGAAATTGTCCTCCCATGGTAAATGTTACCGTTTCTAATAAAATAGGTAAAAAAGGAGCTAACAAAATAATGCCTGCATTATCAATAAATAGGGCATTATCTGGTAATGGATCGGTAGTCGTTTTTGATGTAATGTTTTCTTTTGGATGTAATATCACTTTATGCTTGACCGTTTCTTTTTGAATAGCAGCAGCAGGCGATTCAACGATATTTACAGAGGCAACAGCCCGTTGAACGCCATCTATCGTTGGATTTTCGGCTGTTGTAAGGTAGGTGAAAATCGCTTGGTATATCGTTTGAAGGAAAAGCGGAGTGACGGTTTTATTTTGTAATTTTATTTGCTGTTTTACTAAATTTTTTATAATTGAAACGGGCATTTGTAAAAATTGACTGACGAGTTGTTCTAACCATTCAGATGAACATTGGCGCACTAAACGTTGCAGACTTGTTGGTTGATTTTTTATAACTTGAATAAATAACTGTAAAATAGAGGTAGGTTGTTTTGCCGTTAATTCCAAAACAACGATTTCTAAACTTGCCAGCGAGACGTGGCGGGCATTCCAAGGCAAAGTCCCCGTTTGTAAAAAGTAGAAAAAATGAGTTAAAGAAGCGGTTGCAACGGGGAGAATTTGCTCATTCTCATCGGAACTTTCATTAAATGTTATATAATTTTGTAATAAAGAGTGATCAATTGGAGTAGCAATATCACTATTCCCAGAAAAATCTTTTGATGCAAAAAATGCCCGCTCCTCCTCTATCGGAGCTTGTAATAAATAATGTGCTAATTTTTCTTTCAATTGTTTTTCAATAGCAGCTACACAAATGGCGGCAAAATCTTTATCCAATCGCTCTAATTGAAACTTACCAAGGTCAATTTCTAAATGTTGAATGCGCAAGACGTGTTCGTTTAACCCCAATGCGTCCAACTTATCCGATAAGACAGGCAAAACCTCGCTCTGATACAGGCGGCTCATGCGCTTTTGCAATTGAAAAGCATCTCGCTCTGTAGGCAATTCCAAGTCAAGCACTTGTTTACGAATGATATGTAGCGCAGTTTTTGTCAAAAGTTATTTAGTTTTTTATTATAACAAATTTTTAGCTTGCTCCACCCATTTCGCTATTTTTTGATGACCGAATACATTGGGCAAAAGGTCGTCCAAAAGCCCATAATCCGCGTCTTCCAAGCGACTCAATTGTTGAAAAGTGTAGATTCCTAAAGCATTGAGTTGCTGCTCCAATTTCTTGCCGATGCCTCGAATGGTGGTTAAATCGTCTTTTTCCTCTGGTTTGGCTGTACCTATTTTTTGCAAAAGCGGATTGGGTACTGCTCGGTCATCGTATGAAACAGGTTGCTTCTTTTCACTAACCTCCAATGCCGACTTTGGCATAGGTAAATTGGCAGGGTTTGATGCTACTACAACTGACTCGCAACACCGATAAGGTAGGCTAAAATCAGCAATCACTACGTTTTTTCCTTCTTTATTTTTTTCATATATTACCACAAAAGTACCCGCTTCTTTCACACCAGCGAGATGCTCCATGCCAAGTAATTCTTCTTTGAAAGAAGTGAATGAAATTGGTTTAGGAAAGAGTTCAGAATAATTATTTTTAGTCAGAGCAATAAATGGATTGACACTTGCTTTCACTTCTTCATAGCGAATATCAAATGACAAATTATACTTTTGTTGGAGATAAGCTAAATACGCTCTTACACCTTTTATTTTCACTTCTTCTATTATGCCATTTTTTTCTGTTTTTATGATAATTTCACCATCCAACGGCTTTCCAATATGTCCTTCTATTCTAAAAAAAGGATAATTATCTATATTGTAATGTAAAGGTCGCAACGCAGTGGGCTGACTGGTATAGCTGTCGTCACTGTCATTGGCGTGGTAGGAGCGGGTGCGGTCGCTGGTCTCCGTTTGGGCATTATCATAATTCCAGAAACGATGTGCCGAATATTTACTTAAAGATAATAAATAATAATAAGGAATGGCTTGCGTACCCAGCGGCTGATCATAAAAACGACTGGGCGTTATCTTGATACGGGTAAAATCGGGCGGTGGTGCGTCCTGCTCATCTTTTGGTTTACAATAAGGGTTAAGGTTGGGATTGTCAATGTAATCTTCCAAATAAAATCCTTTAATCATCATCATAATACGCCAGAAATATACCTTTATTTTTTGTAAGCGATGGGCATTATTGTTGTAAATAGGCGGCTGCTCGAAAGCATGGTGCAAGGGAGAGCGAGTAGGCGTAAGTGCATCGCGCATGGCAAGCCCAAGCAATAAGTGTCTGGGGTACAGGGAAGTATTAGCGCAGCATTCTGCTACTAAATGAATGAGTTCAATCCGCAATTCATGATACGCATGAATCAAGTCATGCAACCAATCATAGAAATATTGTATGTAATTTCGGTGTAAAGAAGTATCCGACGACGCATTTAAACTTTTATACAGTTCCCACTTTTGGCGCAGTTGCTGAATAAGCATAATCGGATTCAGATGACTGTGTAATTTTATGTATTTTTCATATAATTCATGTGCTTTTAATAATTGTTTTTCCAATTTTTCTACTGCTTCATCAATAATCGGAACATACGCATCATAAATATCATTCAAACTTTTTATTTCAGGAAAAACAGCAATATCTACTTCATCCGGCGGGCAATCATCGGGGTCGGCAGAGCGAAAACCAAAGCGACGCAGCGGCACTTCTCGTAGTAATAAGCTGGGTTTCAACGCCATATTCAGTTCGCGTTCGGTCGGCGTATCATCTTCTGCACTAAAAGTTTCGCTAAAAATAAAATCGGTTTCCGAGCCGTTTGCATTCACCAGCCAGCGTACTTGGGCTTCTACTTGCAAAATGCGCAATAAATCTTCCTGCCGTATCAGTAAATAAACAAGTTTAAAACCCGCTATTAATTGAATATGCGCTTGATCTTGTACATCTTCCGTAGGCACTACCGCTTCCAAATAAACAATTACTACTTTTCCTTTCAAAAAGGGCGCGCGGGTATCACTCAGCTTTCGGGGTGCTAATGGCGTAGTGCCATCGTGCTTTTGCGCTAATAATTGCCAAACTTCATAATTCTTAAAAAATGAATAATTATTTACATTATCATATTTTGTGTAATATCGAAAAACGATTTCCGGCAAATGCTGCTTGATGACGTAGCCGTGCGAAGTGACGCCCTCCCCTCGGCACACGTGCAGGGCACTGTTGTCATCCGTCCAAACCTCCAATCCGCAGGCAACACCCGAACCAATCAGGCAGTGATGGGGCAGTCTTTCCGGTTGTTCCAGCGGTGGAGTCTCTTTTGCGAGTTGAATTTTTTCGGTTGTTTTCATAACGAGCTGGCTTTAGGCTTTATAAATAGTTGCACCGGAAATAGTTTTTCTATACGAGTTATTACTTTTTAAAACCTCTTCTTTACATTTCAAATCATCCGCTTCTGGTGTCTGACAATTACAAGTGCAATTCATATTATTTAAAAGCCCAATGAGTATATTAGCAAATTTAGTTATATTGCATTCGTCGGGCGTGCAGCGCGCTTTTGCCTCCATCCAGTTGCGCAATGCCGGTTCTACCTGATACATATCTTCTCGGGAAAGCCAGCAAAACCGAATCGCAAGATGCGCCGGAGCTTCCCGCCGAAATAACTGCTCGAAGTAATGTCGATATTCTTGCTGCCGAAACCGCTCCGTCCAATTGGGCAGCAACACCGTGAGCCAAAAAGAGTACAGATCCTTTACGGGATTTGTCTCGTCACAATTAAAAGAAAGCTCCAAAAAATCATCTTCTTTATCATTCGGGCGCAGCAAGATGTGTTCTATTAAATGAAAACCTTCTTCTGTACATTCTTCTTTATCAATGAGTTGCAATATTTTTCGGTGAATACGCTCCGCATCCGGCGCGAGCAAGGCTCGGCTACTTAGGTTGTTGTCTCGCTGTTTAATTTTGGAATTTTCGGTCGTATTTTTGAAGCTTACGCGCGTCTTCCCGTTCGTGTCAACGAGTTCGTAATTTTCTTTTTTCCAGAGGATTTTGTACAATTCTTCCCTCAATGTAATGGCATCTGCTTTGCGCCGAAATTGGGTGGACAGTAGTAAAGGCTCCCTTATTTTCCGGTTCAGAAGTTGCAATTGATAAACGGGGAGTCCATCTGTGGTTTCGTCTGTATATAAAAATAACTCATAATCTGGGTCACAAAACACCGATGCCGTGGTTTTTTCGATGCCGAGCAGCGCGTATATTTTCTTTTTCAAGCCAGCTACGTTGGTGGTGCTCCACACCTCCGGTTTCCCTTCTTTCAGCAGTGTGTAATTATAGGCTTTGCCGCGCTCACTGCCTAAGGTCGGCAATTGTTTCAAAAAATTGGTTTTGGCTTTCAATTCCGCAAGGTCTGCACCATCTTGATTTATTTTTTGCTGTCCGCAATACAATTGGGTAGCATACTCGGCAAACTGCTCGCCAAAGCGCGCCAGTAGGTGATCCAGCACTTGGTTTTTGCGCCTCCGTTGTATGAAAGTGGAATCTGCTAAAAGATTTTGCTGAAATAATTCCATTAAAAATGCTTTTTCTTTTTCCCAAAACGCGGCATCTATCGCCTGTATTTCTGCTTGAAAATCAGTGTGCGACTGCCATAGTTTGCCTATTTTAGTTTGTAAATCATCCAAAACTGGCTTTGGCACGTCCTTTTTTTTCTTTTCCAGCAAGTCTATTTTTTCTTTTGTAATTTTATACAATGAAAACTCAGATGTAATTAAATCTCGAAAACTCGGAATTTCTAATAACATGGAATTAAAACTTGGGAAATCTTGCGCATTTTGCTGTACCGATAATAGATCTCGCACCTGCCCCAGTTGTGCTAAATAAGACGCTAAAATTTGATCATAAAATAGTAAATAAGCCTGCAACTGCTTGGACTGTGCTTTGCGCAAATGGGTCGCTTGTTCCGGCAAACCGTTCTCGCCAATGCCATACGTATTCGGAAATTCATATTGCACACTCAAGTAATCTGATAAATCTTCGCGATATGTACCTAGCTGTAATGGTGGACGTTTGGTGGTCGTATCCATCAGGTTTTGATAGGACAATCGTAAAATTTCCAGCGGTTCTTCTATCTCTGAATCGTCAATTTTGCAAGACATTGCGCCTTTGGAGACGTAAAAAGTAGAGCAGCATAAGTCAATCATCCATTTATGTCCTTTATTCACATCAAAACACCAAGTCTCTGAATTTTGTGGTGGCTTTACATTAAATTCTTTAATCACCTCTACCTGTGGAGTCTCCACTATAATGCGGTGTAAATCAGACAGATATATTTTAGTATGTAAATTGGCTTGCTCCAATTCTTGGGTATCAATAAATCCATTTTCCAAAAGCGGTCCATCAAAAATGGCATCACAATGGTAGCCTTTTGCCAGCATCTGCTGCAAGGAATAAGACCGAACGGTAGGCGCGAGAAACTCCTGCAAGCGGAACAGCACTTCCGCCAATACCTGCCGCTCATCCGCCTCTGATGCTACTTCTATATTCAAACAAATACATATATACTGCGGCTTGACGATGGATATATGTAAAAAATCCTCACATGAATTTCGATTGTTGTGCAAGCGAGCGCGCACACTGCTTTTCACTTCATTTATCCGGCTGATGTCGTTGGGTTGAATGGAGTCGTCGAGTTCGAGTTGGATGTTGTAGAGACCGTTTAATACGATCCGTTTGTAGGCATTGCCATTAATTCGAATCGTAGGCGAAGGTGTAATAATTTTAAAATACCCATATTGACAAACTATTGCATCCGACAAAGCTGGATATCCCGCCGAATCAGTAGTATCATTTCGAATTGCACCAATTTGAGCAGCGTCGGTCATTAGTTTATTTATTAAATCTCCGATTCTCGTTTGGTCACTTTCTGGAACATATTTTTCAAGTAACTCATTTACTTTTCCAGTTGAAATAGGCTTGAATGTTATACTTTGACTTACGAATAAACTCATTTCCGCCGTCAAAGCCTTTTCCAGCCACGCATTTTTCACTCCCTCCAGATCAATCAATAATTTCCGATAATCGGTAGCGGTCGTTGGGTGGCAATGCAGCACTTGGTCGGTGTGATAAAACGTATCGCTGAGGTCGCCATTTTCGGAAGCGAGTAAATCTTCGATGGGCAAATTGGCGCGATAACCCAAATCCGTAATGGCATAACACAACACTTCCAGAATCGTAATGCCCGGGTCATGCGCATTAAAATCCGTCCAAATATCAGTGGCAAGTCGCTCCAAATGCCGAATGCCTTCTTCGCGGAGTCGCTCATAATCCATGCTAACATCGGCAGGGCGAGCGTCGGATATGGTGTTTATAACTTCCGTCATTTATTTAGGGTTTAATCGTTGGTTCACACAATTCGTTTTTTTCTTCCGCTACTTCTATATTGTGGTCTGTATCATCTGGTGATTTATCCAATTTCACAAAAGTGGTCAGAATAGACCGAGAACTAAGCGGATAAACCGCTTCCGTCGTCACCTCTTGACCATCTTTATAAATTCTTAATTTAGCCATCGCGTCCACATACTTTCTTTGTTCGATAAACTCAATGATGCGAGAACGATGCAGCGGCATACCAAACGAAATATCCGAAGCCGAGTTCGTCAGCCAAAAGCAGAGAAACTCTTTCAACTCTTTGTCCAAAATAAAGCGATGCGCTTCTTTATCTACATTATCATAAAATTTTACTTGAAAATCCAGCAGAATCGTTTCGTATTTCGGATTGACTACTTGGAGGTAGAAATTGGACTGTTCATCTTTCAAACCCACAAAATAATTCGCTTTCGTACGCAGGTATTCCGCCATTTCCTGCAAGTCGCCCTGCGAAAAGTCGGGCGTGATGTCCTTCAACGTATCGCGTTTGGTCAAGTCAGGAATGACCGCCACCATTACATAGCCGGACGCTAACTCAGTAATTTGATTGGCGTGGCTGATACATTTGGCGCGGCGCACTTTCGGAAATTGTTCCAACATAATGCGCTCATAATCCCAGATGGTGATGGCTCGATTGCGATGCCGCAGCCGCTCACTGATGCGAATGTAATATTCCGTGCTATTGTCAACCGTTTCCGGCAGTCTGCCATTGAAAGAAGCGTAAGGTTGCTCCACTTTCTTCACGGCTGCTCGGCTCACCGCCAATTTATTGATAGTCGTAGCCGGTAGCGATTTTGCCAAATGGCTCAAGTCATTCTCTTCATTGCGGAAACGCACCTGAATTACTTGCGCCTGAATGCTCACCAAATCGGGCAGTGCCGCAACCGATTTTAGCGGTAGAGCGACCGTTTCTTCTTGCGCCGAAGCCCGTATCCAGTACAGTTTATCATTCAATAAGGTGTTTTCCTTCACCATTTTTTTGGAAGTGGCAAACTGGATCATACCCGTGTGCGTCAAGCCTTTCGTCGTATCTTTCAATACCTGACTGGCGGAAAATGGGGTCCACTGATTATCTTTTGTCAAATACGACCAAACGATCAACGGCGGCAAAGCTTCTGAATCTCGTTCCGAACCTTCTAATACTTTGATGAGCAAAGAAACATTCTCGCCGGGCTTGAGGTCTTGTAAGCCGATGTAGAGGTTGCCTTGGGCGAACAGCAAACTGGTGCCAAAAGAAGGTTGGTAGTAAGGCTCTACCAGTGCAATGGCAGTTTCAACGTCCAAAGAAATAGCTTGAAATCCATTAAAAGGCAGCAAGTGAAAAAATTGGTCAATGCCGTCGTTTTCTTCGCCCATAACGACTTGAGTGGAAGCATAATCCAAGCGAATGGTGTTGGTCGCCGGGGTGTAGGGAGCACCGGGGAGCAAGGGACGTGTTCCTCCTATCTCTGGTGTATTTGGATCATTGTCTGTATTAGCGGGAACGCTAAGCCAATTGGACAGTTTGATTGTTTGTTGGATTAGTACATTTTGATATTCCTTGTGCAAGAAATCTCCTTTCGTGAGCGTCAGGCGGACAAAACCTCGTTTTAAGGTCGGGCTATATCTTAAAAATTTTTGAGTTCTTACATCTCTTTTTAAATTGAGGGTGTTAATATTAATATCAAAAGGCTTTATGATACTTCCACTGTTATTAATTAAGGGAAATATATTTAAAATATTATAAAGCCTAATGTCTAAGTTGGAATATCTATTATAAAGTGTTTTATCAACTTTTGTAGGGGCAAAATCAATAAAAGAAAAAGCCATATTTTCATCCCCCAAACTTAAAAATGAATTATCCTCTGGCAAAAAGAATTCGTATTCGCCGTCTTCATTTGTCGGTAACGTTGTGATTTCATCTTGCCCCAAAGCCACGTTACCAATTGCAATCCTTACATTTTGCAAAGGTTGGTCAAAAACATCCGTAACTTTACCTGTAATTTTTTTGAAGCGCTGCTGTGAAAAAATAGTAATATCTATGGTGGAATAACCGGTGAGTGGCACCACCAATTTTTGATGACCCGGATAAGAAAATTCCAATTTGAAACCAAGTGTGAATGGAATGCTCGTTACATTTAATGAATAATTACCGCTATTATCTGAGGAAGCTTCGCTAAGTATCTGATTACCAGTATTTTTTAATGTTACTTTAACTTTTTCAAACAATTTATGAACACCTTGTAAATAAGTCTTTATATTTCCAGATAAGGCATTACTTAAAAGATTTACCGAAGGCGCAGGAATACTACCGCCAGTAGGGAAAACGATATTAACTTCTGAATCTCCTTCTATTGCCATAGCAACAGATTCTATGACCCCATTATAGTTTATATCAAAGGTAATCGGCGCGCCTTTAAATACCACATCTATCAATGTGTAATTGCCCGCATTATCTACTGTAACTAAACTTGTAGCGATTCCCTGAATTTGTATCTTTGCATTTAATGCTGGATTATTTGAAGAATCTGTTATTTTTCCCTTAATGACGGCTTTTTTCGTAATATAATCAGTAAAATAAATAAGGTTTATTTCATTACTTGAATTGACTTTGACGATTAAGGGTTTAAAACCACCGTATTGAAATTCTAATGTATCAAGGTTGGTTCTTACGATGTTATACGCTCCATTTACATTAGAAGTAGCTCTTGTGACTACATTTCCTGAAGTATCCTTACCAATTATCAACACCTCATTTAGCAATATATTATTGGAATCTTGTATACTACCCTCTATATTTCCACCACCAGCAGATGACCTGTTAATATCGGGCGGGGGTAACAGTCTTATTTTTAATTTAGGGTAAGCCTCTACATTCATTTCTACCTTGCTCCTTTCCGTGCCTTGTACATAAGTAAACACCAACGTGATTGAGCCCGATGGTACATCGAATAATTCAAATACTCCTTGAGGACTAGATATGGATGGTGTCACAGCAGCAACGTCTTTTACAGAAACTTCTATGTTACCCATTTCAGCTCCCGAAAGTAAATCTGTTATTACTCCCGAAATATTTCCTGTGAATTCTTCCTTGGAAGTTATTCGTTTAGGATATAGCGCTACATTTACTGTGGCATAGTTGATATGCTGTTCCGTCGGCGTGTCAGGCGTTGAATCTAAAACTATAATTTTATCTTGACCAAAAGGAAATGATTCTAATAATGGATTACTACTCGAAAAACTAATAACATCTCCTGTACTCAAACCTGTCAGGGTGTAGTAACCGTCGCTATTGGTAGTGGTAGTAACAAATGGACTTCTTGCACCTGGTTTTTTAGCACTTACTGTAACGCCTGCTATCGCAATGTTATAAACATCTACGACTCGTCCGGTGATTGAGTTAGTAAAATTACCGTATCCAGCAATCCGTTCTGGTAGACCTGCCGGTATTTCATTGGCTTTATCAATAAAATCAATTTGTAAAAAAGGTTTAGGCAAAGGGTCGCCAGGATGATTTGCATCAGGAGGATTAGGTTGTGGATTTAATAGATCGAAATAGGTTGTGTAGTAATCATTTGCTGCATCTGTAAACATCAGGGAAGGCGCATCTATCCATTCAAAAGTTATAATAAGCGATTTCAATGCTTTCTGAAACACCTCCGTACTCCCTATATAAAATTGATTCCCTCTCTCCGGCACTGGACCAAAAGGCAAAAACTTCTGCGTACCGTCGTACAAGCCTAAGTCACTCTGTACAATGAGTTCTTCTCGAATTCCTTTGACATCTACTCTTATTTCTATACCGGTTACTTTTATTTTACGTAAAATGGTCGCGTAAAATTCAGCAGGATCGCCAATATCATCAGCTAACATCACTTTTAAGGTGGGCCATTTAGCGGAGTAGCGGTATTGGGCTGCCAAAGCCTCGGTGAGTGTGTCAACGGGCGAATCTTCCGGGTTTAAGATAATTCTAAACTTTAGGGTCTTCGTGCTTATAGTATTTTCAAAATCGGCACCAAAGGCGGCGCTATCTTCTGTTACGGCAGTGCTTATAAAATCTAATTTTTTAACATATTTAAAATTACTAATCCATCCCGTTTCTTCTTCGGGAGAACTTAATTCTAACCGAAACGCACTTTTGGGAGTAGGTAAATTATTGAGTGTAGTAAGAGCAGCCGTAAATGCGGTTGCTACGTCGGCTGTTAATTCCAATTTCAAATCCACATCCACAATCCTTTTCCCCTCCCGCAATATCAACTGCGGCGAAGCAATCGCAAAGCCAATCTCACCCAGCGGCAATTCCCCGTCATCGCCAAAGGCACGCCAGCCCGCGTCGGTTTTATCGGTTTCTTCTACTCCATCTTTGTACGGCAGACGGGCATCAGGAGCGGCATATATTTTTCCGGTGGCTTGAAGTTTATTTTTATGGTCGAAGTAGATGTTTTTGATTTCGGCTACTTTCGCTTTATTCAGCACCCAATCTTCGATGGTTTCAAACAGGAGCGGCTTGCGGTTTTTGTCTTTACCAGCGAGGAGTTCCGTACCTTTTTCTATTAGATAGCTGTCAAAATCTTTTGCCAGTTCAAAAATAAGATAAACCTCGTCCGGCGTTTCTGCACGGCGGTCGAGGCACAGCGCTTCTGTATAATAATAATCGAGGTGGCGTTTGGTAAGTCCATTCAAGCTATGCTGCGCATGGCGAAACAGGTGCAAAAAAGTAAGGAAAAGGGCGACGTGTGGCTGCCGAAGCTGTGGCGTGGCTAAGGTTTGTTCAAACCAATAATCGGCGCGTTGCCGGATTTTTACGATTGCTAAATAAAAGGTGTGAAAAAGGGTTTGCAGACGGTTGCTGGTGTAATCAGCATTGGGTTTGAAACGAGCACTATCGTAGGCTTGCTGGTCAGGCAGATTCCAATGCTCCGAAAAAAAGAACTCGTAGATAGAATGGTCTAAATCATTATCAATCGCTTTGTGATAGCCAATGAGTAAAGCAAGAGCAGTGACCAATTGCTCGGTGTCGGTAATGCTGGTTTTATTGATAAGTGAAAGAATTTCCCTTTTGATGGGCAGGTCGTTTGGCAGGGTTTGGTTGAAAGATTCGATGCGTTTTGCCTGCTCGTAGATGTAGGTTATTAATTTCAGATTAAAATCATCCGTTGGGTCTGTGGTGCACGTATCATCCTCCTCGTCGTGGTAGCGGCGCAACTGGTCGTCATATTCCGTGGTGAGGTCTTCGTATCCTTGCGCGATGCCGTCGGTGTCGAGTGCGGCGACGGCTGCCAGAAAAGTGAGCGGTTCTACCTCCCAAAAACACTGCCAGTAGCCATTGGGCGTGTTGGTTTCATCATAGTAATACAGCATACCGGCAAACTGGTGCGCGGCTACCAGCAAGTCTTTGAAGGAATGGTCATCCAGTTGGTAATTTTGGGGCAAAAGCATCTTCAGCAAGCGTTCCTGCTGGCTCGTGCCATTGTGTATCAACGGATTTTTAGTGTGCGACTGTGGGTTCATTACGGAATAATTGTAGCTTCACGCAAATAATAATCGTATACAAAATTGAATCGGGAGTTGGTACTGCGAATCACGTAGTCCAATTCTACACTGAAAATACCGTCCAACGCTTGCTCTGCCAAAATGTCAATCCGCTTCAAATCTATACGCGACTCGTAGTATAAAATCGCTTTTTTAATCAGGTCTTTTATATACGTATTCAAACTTTCGTTAATGGGTTCAAAAAGTGCATCTTCCAGATTGATACCAAAATCGGGTCGCATCACGCGCTCTCCCGGACGCGTACTCAACAAAATGGTCAAACATTCTTTAATATCTTCTTCCTCCGAAACCATCCGAATGGTGCAAACCGGTTTTTTGTAAAAAGTGACGGGAAAGCCCCAGCCAGTTCCTAAAAATGATTTTCGCTGTATCATAATTCGTTTGTTAGATGCCAGATGCCACCCCGACCACTGTCGGGGAGATGCCGGATGCCAGATAAATAGATGCCAGATCGCTCAAATCATCGCTCACTATTCACTAATCACCCCTCACCCAATAAGCACCGTAAAACTTCCTAAAATAACCTGACCGCCGTGCGCCGTTGTGTCCCCCATGCGTATAGCAGGCTTGCCACCAATGAGCACCGTAACCGAACCCATCGTCAAGGTATCAGGCGGACCCACGCAAGTACACATCCCCATAGCGACTGCTGCGGGAAGTCCTTCGATTAAGACCGTCGGCATACCCGGTGGCAGGATCGGACCGCCTACGTGCGGCTTCGGTCCATCGCTCAACGGGCAAGTGTGCATATCGCCTACTCTTGCTGCGCCTGGCATAATTATTTGTTTTTTAATTAATTCGTACCACCCCGCCGCTCACTACTACTTCTCCGCTGGCGGTGAGTTCTGCTCGCGTCTGCCCTTGTGCTTTGAAGTTGGTTTGAGCGGTGTTCGTAATATTTAGTCCCTCGATCGTTACTTCATTTTGAGCACTGAGTTTTAAATCCTTGCCCGCCTGGATTTCAATGCCATTTTGGTCGAGCTTAATTCGATTGTTGTACTCATCTTCCAATTGTATCATGCCCTCCGTATCGTCAATCGTGATTTTTTTTCCTCCTGGTGTTTCTATTTTGATGCTTTTATCCTCGTCATTAAAAATCACTTTTATTTCGCTGCGCGTCACCCAACCTTTTTCATTATTGGCATCGGCGGCTGGTAGTGGCGCGGGTTTGGCACTGCTGTTGAGCATACCAAGTACGATGGATTCGCGTGGGTCGTCATTGATAAAACCCACAATTACTTCATCACCGATTTCCGGTCTGAAAAAAGAGCCTCGATTCTCACCCGCGTCTTGGCAGGCAATTCGTACCCAAATCCCATCGCTGCGATTGTCCACTAATGGCAAGCGGACTTGTATACGGTCTTCTCCTCTTGGGTCGCCTGCCAACTTTGTGACCACACCAATTTGTAAGCCATGCACGGCAGGGAGCAAGCTGGAAGCGGGTTCTTGTTGTACATTATCAAATGCTGCTGCAATCCAAGTTTGCGACAAGCCAAACTGCACGTGCGTGTACCAAGTGCCGTGCAAAATTTCGTGGCGAACGGCAGTGGCAAATACTTTACCGTTGTGCCGTAAACCTACGCCTTGTATTTGAATGACATTGCCGGGTACGATTTTAGCATTGCCTTCAAATTTGACGCGTCCTTTTTGTTTTGCCAGCTTGCTTTTCTGATATTGTGCTGTTGCCCAATTTTGCAATTCCTGCGCAGATAGATGCCCGCTGTGCTGTATATCGAAATGGGATAAGCCCATGACTTGACTGTAATCTGTATTTGGACGAGTACCGGGCAAATCCACACCTAATGCACCAGCAACAGCACCCACCGCCCCACCGAGCGCGCCGCCTAAACCACCGCCCGATGCACTTACACCCGAAGCGGATGCTTCCACTTCCTGCACATCTTGGTCTGCCGGATTCCACGTTGTTGCTTTTACTGCTGGGTATTGGTCGCGCGCGTCCATCTCGGCTTCAAATTCGTAAATGGAAGCGCCATAATTCAGCACGAGCGCAGGTGCTTGTTCAAAATTTGGTTTTTTAGCAATGAGTTCACCATCTTGTGGCATGACCAATAGTCCGTTTGCTTCTGCACGCGTCAAGATAAAATCCCAATCGCTGGCATGAAATTGTACCATTTCTGCATGGCTCCCACTGGAGGTTTCTACGTCTGTTTTAATATTGTAAGAACGTGCAACTGATTCTATAATCTCGCTGTCCGTACTATCAAAAAAGTATTTATTTTTTCTACCTGCTGTCATTTTCACCGCCACATCTTTACATTCTATTTCCAAAGTAGAAGCCCCTTGGTTCTTTATTTTCATCGCGTGGCGTACGACGATACCTTTGAAAACGGTCTTATTTTTAGAACTATATCCTACTTTAATTTCAATGCGATTGCCGGGCGCGAAAGTGTTGGAATCATTAATTGGAAATTTTCTGGTGCTTACTTCTCCATCTAATAATGTAATAATAGCAAACGGAATACGATTCACCGCTCGGTTGACCTCAATGGAAATCACTTCGTATTGACTGGGAATGACTTTATCATTTACCTTTATACTAAAAGTAATAACATTGGTGTTTTCTTGTGCAGTCGAAAAAAGTTGATTTGGATTTAAATCAAACATAAGCTCCGTTTTAAAAAGTAATGCTATGCTAAGTGCTGGGTAACGTTTTTTTTTGCATCGGGCTTCTTGCACTTATAGCGGCTCGTACCGCATAATTGCAATCCCGCCGCAACTTGTCCCGTTGAATAGCGGGATGGCGGTACGGATTTACGCGGATTTTTTCATCCAAACTTTTTTTCCTATCCCCGTACTCAACTGCCAACTGCCTACTAACTCACTGCTGCACCGGCAGAAAATAAAGCTCCATCCCTGCCCGCAGGCGGCGGAAGTTGGTCAATCCATTGGCTCTGGCTACTTCCAAATAATATTGGGGCGTTTCGTACACTTGATAGCAGAGTATCGGTAGTTTTTCACCTTCTTGTACGATTCTGTGGTGCGTCAAGTCAGGCGATAGCAATGCCATTTCCAGCAGAATTTGTGTGATCGGTCTGGTCTCTCTGAATTGAATAGACACTTTTGCCCGCAGTGGAATGCCATTGGCGCGGAATAGCGTGAACATGATATTCATTCGGGTCACCACACAAGTTGAAATCAAACTCCCCCAAGCGACAATTAAAGGTCTGGAAGTATGCTGCGCTCCATTGAAGCCAGTGATCAATTTGAGTGCAGTTATTTCTGCCATGATCTCTCGCTTATCACCGCTGGCACCCGTGCCATCTATCAACAGTTCAAAGTTGTATACTTTGGCTTCTGTATGACTATATCTTGACTGGCTGCCGCTGGTACCTATTGCCTGGTCGTCATTAAAGTGCTGGGTTTCCGACTCTGAGTATTGCTCCGGATTAAACATGAACACATAAGGCGGTCCGCCGGGAATAGGTACTGGTGATTCCTTTATTAATGGAATAAGGGTCAACTTTCCTGCGGTTGGCACGATATTCAGTAAGCTGGATAAGCCGCCGGTCACATTCGCAATCATAATTATCGCTCGTTTTTGCGTTTTAAAATATCCATTACCCGTTCTACGACTTCTTGTTGCGCATCTTCGCTGGTGTTTGCTGTTTCCTGTACAGGATTGGCTGCTCCTCCTTCCGAGTCATTATTATTTGTAATGTGAGCCTTTATTACCAATTCCAATATTTCTACCGGCATCTTTATACAATTTTAAAATATTGATAAGCTAATTCCATCGTTTCTACCACGATATTACTTTCCTGCGCATTGAAGGTAGATACCGACCATTTTTTGGGCCACGCATTTACAAACCGATAGGTCTGCAAAGGCTCATGCCGTTCATTCAGCAAGCTGACCAACACCGTGACGGGATGGATATCTAAGTTTTCAATGGCATCATCTACCCAGCGTATGATGGCAGAATCGGTAAACAAGCCCCGTTTCAGTACCAAATCCTGGTAACTGGCTCGCGTAGGAAGTTTGTACGTAAAGCGATTTTCACCGCCCGACTTCACCGATTCTTGCTCCAATTCTTTTGACAAACCAGCTACCTCCTGAAAAAAAGCATCCTGTGTATGCAAGCCATTGATACCTTGAAATTCTACCCGGAAATGGAAGCCCACCGGCGGGTAAAAAGTAGTAGTCGCCATGCCTTACTCGTTTTGGACGACTAAGCCCTCGTGCGCAAACTCTAGCGTCTCAATCGCCACTTCGCTGCCATCGGCTTTGAGGTCAGTAGATTGCACTTTGACGGGCCAGGCATTTTTTATTTTCCAGACCACAACCGGCTCGTGGATTTCATTCAACAAGCTGATAGTGACATCTCGCCGCTCGATGGTGTTGAGTGCTTTGGTATTCCACCAGATAAAGAGGTCGTTATTGCCTTTGAACGTGCCGCGTTTTAGCGTGACATTGCCGAATTCTTGCATACCGGGCATTTTTATTTTATGATATTCCGGCGAGTTGCCATGACGGTATTCGATGACTTTGGTTTCTACATTCAACCCCGAAACCTCCGAGAAGCCGATGCTAGTGTTGGCAGCGCCCCACTCTACAGAGAAGTGAAATTTTGGTAATGGATATTCTGCTGGCATGATAGTTTTTAATTAAAGAATGAATAATTAAAGAATGGATGAATTAAGCTTCTGGTGCTTTTTGTGTAAAGCGCAAGATGATAAACTCAGCGGGACGGACTACTGCCATACCGATTTCGACGATCAGCCGACCATTATTAATATCATCTATGGTCATAGTCTGACCCAAACCTACTCTTACATAAAAAGCTTGTTCTGGTTTAGCACCTTGCAATGCGCCTTGCCGCCATTCATTAGACAGAAAATTTTCTATCATAGCCCGCATATTTACCCACGTGTTGGCATCATTTGGCTCGAATACAAAACGATAACTCGCTTTTTTGACAGACTCCTCTACATAATTAAAGAAGCGGCGTACATTGATGTAGCGCCAATCATTGCTGTTACTATCAAGCGTACGTGCGCCCCATACAACGGTACCTCTGCCGGCGATGTATCGAATAGCGTTGATAGCTCTACCAGAAGTAGCGTCTACATTCATCAGATCCTGTAAATTATCATTGATTTTTACGGAAGGACCTGTCACCGCACCTACGGCCACGTTGGCAGGGGCTTTCCAAACGCCGCGTTCATTGTCTACTTTCGTATAAACACCTGCAATAGCCGGGCTTGGCGGCAGGCGAAGTGGAATTTCTGTTAATAAGTTCTTTACCGTTTGATACACTTGATTATTACTTGTTTTCAAAGCACCAAGATTTGTATTCATACTATCCGCACCTACGCTTGGGCGACTGGTACCATCTGGTATAATTTCCGTATGCACTACATTGACGGTAGCTTCATTCAATCCATTATAATTATAATCGAATACGGTATTAATAAAAGGATAATAAGCGGCTCCATATTTTAAGCTGTCTCCGATATTGGCAGCTCTGAAAGCCGTGAAGTCGTCAATAGGTCTGACGGCTTCCTGACGTACATCTATAATTACAAATCTGTCTTTAAGTTTCTCTGCTTGATCTAAGGCAGCTTTGTAAAGCGTGGCGTAATTTGCAGCACTCAGGGATGTGATTTCTGGGAATACGATCAAGGTAGGTTCATCTTCGCCTTCCAAGGCAGTCAAGCCATCCTGTAGTCCTAATACGGGTGGGGTAGCTGCTGGATTGCCAAGCTGGATCGTATTATCCGCAGTGTAATTACCGACGGAGACAATATAACAAGGACCACCGCCATTGGCATAATAGGATTCCAGTGCGTAATACATAATGTGCTTTGAACGCTGGGCTTCATCAAAAACAGGCTCTATGGCACGTCTTACCAATTCTTTGCTTACTTCTACGCCCGCGTTGTCTAACTTGAGCGTAACGTTGTCTACTATTTTGATAGACAAGCCATTGTCCTCAGGTTGTGAAATTCCAAAATAAGTCACATACTCCAATAAGGAAAAAATCTTGGTGGGCTTTAGCGTCAAGTCTTCATTTCTTTCTGTTAGTGCTTTTTGCGTATAACCGATGAAAGCAGGTACAGCGGTATCCACACCCACTACGGATGGCGGAAAACCGTCTACTTCCTCAATATATACACCTGGAGTTTTGTAATTTGCCATAATTAAATTATTTTCAGTTATAAAGGATTAATTTGTATTATTTAAGTTTTAAATTTTAAAGTATAATTCATCATTACATCATAATCCACAGTCTTATCTTTAAATATTTGAATCACACCCAACAAATTAGATTTGTATAATTCGCTATTCACCAGCACCAATGCCGGACTTGCATTACTTCCGCCTCTCCACGAGAAGCGATAAATACCTGGTGGCAACTTTATATCTATTTTAGTTTGAGTAGACTTTATTACATATTCGCTCGTAAAAGAATTGGTCAAAGATTGTATTGCTAATTTAGTGGCATTATTTACTATTTTCGGAACGGTAAATTGTTCCGGAATAAGTGACCATACATCTTTCGTGGAAACGGCGGCTTCTTTTGACAGTATTACATCTTCATCTAATGCTCCATTGTCTTCTACATTATTAAAATATAATATTCTTCTTCCAAAAGGAACGGTCAGTGCTTGAGGAATGCGCGTTCCATTTTCCGTTTTTGTAAATGGCTCCACTTGATTTAGTAAAGCTGTTTGATTTAATGCTATCTCAAATGTAAAGCCTGTAAATGTCTGTATTTTCCGCAGTGGCATAGCCGGCTCGGGTGACACTATTTTTTCTACAATAATGTGATAGCCTTCTACCGCTCGCTGTAAGGGAAAGGCAGGTACATATTCAACAAAAGGCTTAAATAACAAGCCGTTACGACGCAACTGCTTGCGACTTTCCAGCGAAGGTTGGATAGCAAAAGCATTTTTTACGCCTTGCCGCAGGAAGTCGTGCTGAATGGATAAATTAAATAATGCGTCAAATACCTGCTCCGCCATTTTATAATACGTTTTCTTCTCTTTGAATTCTTTTGATGACGGAAGTGGGCGTACCCGTTGCTGCCTGAATAGTTACCAGTCGCATTTTATAAAGGACAGAGGGGATATATTTTCCACCCATAATCCCCCACACTTGATTAAGTTGTTCAAAATTCAAGGAGTAGATATCCAAAATTAGCTTGACTTGACCGCCCCCGTCCACCGCGACAAAAAAGCTAGGCTGCATTTGAAAAAAACCAATAATCCGGCTGAGATGAAGCAAACCACGTTCATAATTATTCATATTAGAACTAAATAACAGGTAAATATTCAAGTTGATAGTCGGTGGCAATAACAAGACCGTATTATCATTGGGTCCGGGCAGCGGCACTCTGGATCCGTTTTTCAACGTTTTTTCCTCTTCGATATTAATGACGGATAAGACAATACTGTTGGATAAATCTTGCGCAGAAGCGTCATTGAAAGCATCTACCATAGCGATATTGCCCAGCGTCATTCTTTGCGTGCCATCTTGCTCGAGATCTATATCTCCAAGGTGGGTATTCAATGTATCAAGGATATGTTTAACAGCTTGCTGGATCATGCTGGTGGTTTAATTTTTACAAAAAAACGAAAAAATTATGCTATTACAGAAAAAAAAGGATGTATTCTATTTAAAACCACGGAAAACCTTGAGTCAGTTGAATACTTGAAGTGACAATATATTGTTGAAAATCGCATACTTGATCAAGCCTGCCACATTTTTAGCACCCAGTTTGCGCATCAGGCTGTGGCGATGCGTTTCGACCGTATCTATGCTGATAAAAAGCTGTTGAGCAATATCCTTGGTTTTGTATTCTTCAAAAATAAGGCGCAGTACTTCCAACTCGCGTTTGGTTATCTTTAAGTTGCGTTGCCTTTGTACACCTTGACCGATGGATTGAAGCGCAATGGCATCTCTCAATTGTGCATGAAGATAGACTTGATTTACGGCTACCATCAAAATGGCTTCTTTTAATTCTTCTGGTTGAGCAGTACGCAAGAGGTATCCTTTGACATGAGCGCGAAAAAATTGTTTAGCGGTAACAGGATCATTTTTGGGGCTGAATAGGAGAATTTTAGTGGCAGGATGTTTTTCCCGAAGTTGTTGGCAGAGTTGAATACCGTCGTCACCATCCAGCGCAGGATCCAAAAGCAATACATCGGGCTGTGCTTCTAACAAAAGTAACATTAAATATTTAGTGCAATGACAAGTACTCTGTATATAAATATCGGCATGATCTGCCAATACTTTTTTTAAACCTTCGAGCATCAGCGGACAGGCATCCGCTATCATTAATTTTTTCATGTGAACAGGGGTTTAAAGGTTCTACTTACAACAAAGATGCTGAAATTGTGTATAACACAACTAACCAGTGTTTGGCGAACAACGAGTTAAAGTCTTTCTTCCTGTGTAAATCTATGGCAAGGAAATGCCGATAAAGTAGGGCATATATCTTACCTCCTAGGACTTAATTTAAAAACAATAACTTTCTTTTAAACTGATTCTAAAGATATTTTATTTTTCTGGATATGGAAAAATTTTAAGAATTTTAGATCTAATGCAACTACAAAAAGAAGCATCTAAACCTAAAAGGTAAAAGCGGGTGGGTTTTGCCGAAGACAAGCTGCATCTTTGGGCTTTTCATTACATATGCCTTGCGTTTGAACTCATTTGGGTGAGTGATGGCAGAATGTCCTAACCTGCTTTCGTGGAAAACGTAGCACAAAAATGCTCTGTGCTTTGACTGGTCACAGACATAGTAACAAAATTGATGTTAAATATAAAAACTTTTGGTGATTAAAGCAAATTCTGTCATCAGGTTGTGAGCAAAAGCTGTCTCCATATCGGGGAGGGGTTCTTAGGGGACACCCCTAAGCAAGTTGCAAGTTTACGGTAAACACAAAAACAATCGTAGAATTGTTTACCGTAAACTTGCGTACTTGCTTCTGCCTGCAAGCGCCTCCTGCAACGGCACTCCATTGAAGCTATCGAAGCATTTTTAGTGGCAGTAGCAGTTAAGATAGCAGAATAATCCACGTCATGAGGGCATTTAATTTTTTACTTTTTTACGAAGGATAGCAAACACGGCTTGTCCGAAAATTGCACTGTCAACCGTTATCAGCACAAAAGTTCAAAGTTCGCATTGTCGCCATAGGGTTTTAGCTAACGTTACCCTTCCCAAAAGTGCGACGTTTAGGCAGCATTTTTGGAAAGCGATTGTTCGCTG
>CAZJXN010000074.1:0-25699 GCA_964549655.1 uncultured Saprospiraceae bacterium | reverse complement strand
AATCACTATTCCCGTTTCACCAATCACTATTCCCGTTTCACCAATCACTATTCCCGTTTCACCAATCACTATTCCCTTTATGCAATATTCCGCACCGCTTCTGCCTCTGCATTTCCATTCAACGCTTCAAACCGATATCCTCTATTTGTAAAATGCTCGAGCACGCGCGGCAGCACATACGACAACTTATTTTCCGCCTTCAGACTATCGTGAAAAACGACAATCGAACCGCGTTTTGCATTTTCAATCACATTGTTCAAGCACTGCTCTTCTGAAATATTTGGGTCAAAATCGCCGCTCAGTACATCCCACATCACGATGCGATAATGCCTTTGCAAAAACTGCGCCTGCTTGGGTTTCAAGCGACCATAAGGCGGGCGAAAGAGCGCTGTGTGTACCATGCTGGCGCAATTGCGCACGTTGTGGAAATATGGAATATTGTCGGTGCCCCAGCCATTGAGGTGATTGAAAGTGTGATTGCCAACGGAGTGTCCAGCATTCAGCACTTGCTGAAAGACATTCGGATATTTTTTAATATTGTCACCGACGCAGAAAAAAGTGGCTTTCGCACGAAATTTTTCCAGCAGATCCACCACCCAAGGCGTTACTTCCGGGATGGGACCATCGTCAAACGTGAGGTGCAAAACCTTGTCTTCTGTAGGGATGCGCCAAGTGAAATTCGGAAATAGGTTTTGAATAAATTGGGGTGTTTTCACCATGTACATAAGCGTGTTAATTTTTATATGTTCCGGGAATAAAATGTGGCGAATTTCAAAAATGTGCCACATTTACTACAAAATATTTACCAATCCCAATCGAATTGGAAAGCGTTTTAAGTATCAGTAAGTCAATTTGTTGCTAATTGCTGCTTTTAAAAATACGTGTTTTTGTGCAACGGAAGCGGCAAGCTCTCCAAAATTCTGTAATTTAGCGGCTCCATTCTGTCCAAATAACAGGAACTTGGAGTTACAACATTTGTTTGATTTAGAAAAAACGTCTATTTACAAAAATTCGCTGCTTATTTGCACAAAAAATTCGATAGTTTTTTAAAATATTTTAAAAGAAGTTGCTTTTTGCAGTAAGAAATATATAAATGGAAAATATACGAGTTCGTTTTGCACCCAGTCCGACTGGAGCCTTGCACATCGGCGGCATTCGCACAGCATTGTACAATTATCTCTTGGCAAAAAAATATAATGGAACGTTTATTCTACGCATAGAGGACACCGACCAAATGCGCTACGTGCCCGGAGCGGAGGAATACATCGTTGAAGCCCTGCGCTGGTGCGGTTTGTTGCCCACAGAAGGCCCCAATTTTGGAGGAGAATACGGACCTTATCGCCAGTCGGAACGAAAAGAAATATATCAAAAATATGCGCAACAATTGTTAGAAAATGGCAATGCGTACTACGCTTTTGACACGCCAGAAGAATTAGATGCTGCTCGAGAACAGGATAAAACATTCAAATATGATGCGGCTACCCGCACCCGCTTGAAAAATAGTTTATCGCTTTCCGAACCTGAAGTTAAAGAGCGCATTGAAAAAGGTGAGAATTGGGTCGTCCGTTTGAAAATACCGAGTGATGAATTGATAAAAATCAGCGATTTGATTCGAGGGGAAGTCGTTTTTCAAAGCAACGAATTGGACGATAAAGTCATCTTGAAAGCAGATGGAATGCCGACGTATCACCTCGCCAACATTGTAGACGACCACTTGATGCACATTACGCACGTCATACGCGGCGAGGAATGGCTGCCCAGCACGGCACATCACGTTTTGCTGTACCGCGCTTTTGGTTGGGAAGATACCATGCCGCAGTTTGCACATTTGCCACTCATTTTAAAACCCGATGGGAAAGGGAAACTCAGCAAGCGTGATGGTTCTCGGCTTGGCATTCCGGTATTTCCGTTGTCGTGGAAAGGAGAAACGGCGGAGGATTCTTTTGAAGGATTTCGGGAAGTTGGTTTTTTGCCACAAGCGATGATTAATTTTATGGCGTTTATGGGCTGGAATCCCGGCACGGAACAAGAAATTTTTAGTTTGGAGGAACTTATTGCTTCCTTTTCCGTAGAAAAAATTGGGAAAGCTGGGGCGCGTTTTGATTTTGAAAAAGCAAAGTGGTTCAATCAACAATATATTTTAGCTGCTGATAATGTGACGCTGGCGCAAATCGTGCGTCCTATGATAGCAGCCAAAGGGCATGAGCCAGAACAAGCTTTTCTGGAAGGTTTTTGTGGGTTTATGAAAGAGCGCGTCGTGCTGTTGCCGGATTTTTGGGAGAAAGGCTATTATTTTTTTGAGGACGTACGGGAATATGATTTGCCCAATGCGAAAAAACGTTGGAAATCGGAGAGTCGAGCGCGTTTTGAGCATTTAACAACCGCTTTAACTGCAATGGAAAGCAGCCAATGGCAGCCCGAAGCCGTTCAGCGAACAGTAGAACAATTTATGGCAGCCCAAGCCTTGAAGCCCGGCGATGTTTTTCCGTTGTTGCGCATCGCGCTGGCAGGTACAATGCAAGGACCGGCGGTGTTTGAAATGATGGCGTTGTTGGGTAAGGAAGTTGTTTTGAAAAGGTTGAACAAAGCATTTGAATTATTTGACTAAAATAGAGGATAGGAAAATAGGAGGATGAGAGGAGAGAAAATTGGGAATATAGAAAAAGGAGAGAAAGTAATTTTTAATTGGATTCTCCTATCTTCTTATCTTCCCATCCTCCACTTTTTTATCCTCCCATCTTCCCATCCTCCTATCCTCCCTCACTATGCCGAAAAAAAAACCAACCCAAGGAAAGCCGGACGTACACGAAGACCTCGACGGTTTTGATATTAAAATCAATGAATTTGGAGAGATTATTTCCAACTTTCGAGTGGATAAGTTGAATGATTTTTTGAATGAAACAGTCAATGATAAAAAATTGCGGGAGCAGAAAAAGCCTGTATCTAATGACGAAGAAGAGTAAATGGAAGGTTGAAAAGATTGATTAACAATTGTTTTGCTAAATTTGGCAATAAAATTTCAAGTACATTTGATTAGATTTTAATATTTTTGCAAGGATTTTTTTGAGATGCCAGATGCCGGATGTTAGATATTTAATCAATCAAACCTTTTCTATTTATCTAATTACTAGTGTCCAGTATCCAGCTATCAAGAATCCAATATCTAAAATTCTAAAACCGATTATCCCATGAACACATCACAACATCCGAGGGACGCGTGTGCGCCCTTCACCCTTCAAGCCATTCTTGTTTTAATTCCCAACAGCACATTTACCAAGTCGAGGCATCACTGACAAGCTACTATTGCTAATTTTTTAAATGAGAAAACATCCCAATTTCACTAAAGTGAGTATATCATGAGCCGATTAATGTACGCTACATCTACTTCTTTTGTATTTGTTCTTTCTATCTTTTTTTCTATCCATGTGCAGGCAAGTACGCCGCCGAAAAAGCCGCTCCATCCATTTGTAACTGCACCTGTCATACAAGCAAATGCCGCAGATACTACCGATGTAACGGTGGATTGTGTGGACGATATTCCCGCTGCCATACAGCTGACTGCGATAGACGACGTAGACGCACCCCAGCAGATTACGCCGACGGATAGTCCTCTGGCTTCCAGTCTCAATCGTTGTACAGGTGGCACGATCACGCGCCGCTGGATAGCCGTGGATAGTGAAAATCTAACGGATACGGTCACCCAAATTATTACAATTCTACCCGACACTAAGCCGCCTGTGCCGCTCCTTGCAGAAGTGAAAGATACTTTTGACTGCGATGCACCAAATTCAGATTACACCACTTGGCTCAATACGACCCAATTATCTCTCAGCAGCAGTATTCAAGAATGCAATCCAGGTACTATCACTAATAATTCTACAGGTATTTTTAATCCCCGTCCACGCTGCGGCTCTATCGCTATTACTTTTACCATAAGCGACCAGTGCGGTAATACTGCACCTTGGGTGGCAACGTATACGGTGGTTGATAATGAACCGCCCCAATTGATAGGGCTGCCAGCGAAATTAAACGATACGATAAGTTGTACCGCTCCCATTCCGCCAATGCCTACGGTGACTGCAACGGACAATTGTACGCCCAATCTAACGGTTGCAAATACCAACACCACTGGTCAAACCACGGATGGCACTTGCTCGCAGTACAACTATATCATTCAACGAAATTGGACAGTCGCTGACTCTTGTGGCAATGTCACAAATGTAACCCAACGCATTTTTGTGCGCGACAACCTGCCGCCTTCGTTCACCGACCCAGCAGACCTTACCATCACTTGTGGCGATAATCCGGCGAACTTGACCCTCACTGGAAATGTAACGAACCTGATGGATAATTGTAGCGATAGCGCAAAAATAGTACTGACCCGCACCGATGTGCGCACCGATAGTATTTGTCCATTTGAATACAGCATTCAGCGTACTTGGATAGCGACGGATGTATGCGGCAATAGTTCCACAAAAGTTCAAGTGATAGATGTAGTAGACGACCAACAACCCACTTTTGTAATCCCACGCGACACAACAGTCACTTGCGAGCAAACGCCTTCCATCACCGTGACGGGTAGACCTACCCAAATGGACGACAACTGCGACCCTGATCCAAAAGTAGAATTTGAGGATGTCATCCAAGCCAGTACTTGCGGCAATACCTACACGGTACGGCGCACTTGGCGCATTACGGATGCCTGTGGCAATAAAACCGAAGGATTGCAATTGATAAATGTGAAGGATACGTTAGCACCGGTTTTTAATACGCAGGCTCAAAATTTAACCTTGGTATGCGATAACGCGCTGGATGCTTCCACCGCTTTTAATAACTGGATAAATACGCGAGGCGGCGCTACGGCAACTGATAATTGCACGGGTAATGCCAGCTTGATTTGGAGGATTGTAAAATCCGGTACGACCGACACGGTTGCCCTTCCAGGTATTATTTGCCCTGCGCCGGATAGTGTCATTCGCCTGCTTGCCGTAGATTTTATCGCGCAGGATGAGTGTGGAAATCGGGATACTTCAACAGCATCTTTCAGCGTGATTGACGATGAGGCACCTAGCTTGCGAAACTGTCCGAACGATACGACTATTGCAGTTGTTGGCACGGATTGCGAATTGGCTTTTGCTTTGCAGCCCCCTGTTATTGAAGAAGAATGTGCCTCCTCTAACAATACGGAGGATATTACAATTATAAAAGATATTACCTCCAATGCCCTGCCCGGCACCGAAACGGAAACGCCTGTGAATGCTGTGCTATTTGATTTTGACTTGGTCACCGCTCCTCCAGTGAATGTATTGGCAAACGGCACGTTTACCATTCAGTTGAATCACATAGATGGGGAAGGAGCCACCGAATACTTCACGATTTTTGCGGAAGACGGCGCCAATTTGGGACGAACGCAAATTGCTGATGAAGAGTGCGATTCTTCCACTACGGTACTAATGCTGAATGCTCGACAACTAAACACTTGGGCAGCCGATGGCATCATTCGATTCCGTTTAGAACCCAATATTCCTGCCGGTCAAGCCGGAAATTTAGCCATTAACGCCATCTGCGAGCCAACAAGTAAAGCCGTTGGACGATTGCAAATTCGCACCAAAAATTTTACAGGTTTAAAATATGAATACAGCGTGAACGGTGGAGCGCGCGTACCAGTCGCACCTATTGCGCCCGTGGATGTGACGCTGCCACTGGGAGAAAATGACATTGTTTATTACGTGACGGATTGCGTCGGAAATTTGGACAGTTGCATTTATACCGTGACGGTAGCCGATACTATCCCGCCAGTGTTGGAATGCCCTGCCGATATTACCATGCAATTAGACACGGGTACTTGCGTAGCTGCCATTAAATTGCCACTCCCGATTGGAGCCACCGATAATTGTAGCGCGGGTATGACGTATGAATCTACGCTGCCTGCGAATCTTGTAGACGCTTATTTGACTTTTAATTTGAATACAACTTTGAACACTTATCAGGCAAACGAAAAAATATTCACCTTTACAAATGTAGCCGCCAACGCAATCAGTAATGCAACTTTAACCATTGACTTATTAGGCGATTTTAATACGAATAATGCTTATTTTAGAATTATCGGCGATGATGGCATCGCGTTGGATAGCACGACGGTCGGGTTAGCGACTTGTACAATGCCGGGGCAAAAGACGATTACGATTCCTGCCGCAAAAATCAATACTTGGGCAAGTGACGGGACGGTCGTCATTAAATTGCAACCGAGAACTGCGCCGCCAGCCGTAGCAGGTGACGGTATCAATCCTTGTGATGCGACGAAGGTTTCTTTCAATGGCGATGTTGATAGTACGAGTTTTGCATTAGCCACCCTGAATTTCGACCAATTAACGCCATCTTTTTATGCTACCGGCGCTACCACTTTACCGCTTACGCAAATGACACCGCCCGTTGTGACTCCAACTGTGAATTTCAACGTGGGCGAAACGGAGGTTTTCTATGTGCTTGCAGATAAAAGTGGCAACCGAGATACTTGTTCTTTCACCGTAAAAGTAGAAGACAAACAATTGCCGATAGCCCGCTGTCAACCGACCACCATTTTTATTAATCCTTCCGGATTGGAAGTGGAGACCATTTCTCCAATGGTCGTTAATGCGGGCAGCCGCGATAATTGTGGTATTGACACGATGTTTTTGACACCCAGCACTTTTAATTGTACCCAAGTAGAAATGAACGCCACTGTGATGTTGACGGTCATAGATATGGCGGGCAATATGGCTACTTGTCAGTCTTTGGTGCGCATTGAAGCAGAAGAACCACAACCAACCGCCACCTCTGGTCTTTGCGGCGGCGATACGTTGTTTTTATTTGCAAATCCTCCGGCGGCTACCGGCGGTGTTATTTATACTTACAAATGGACGGGTCCGAATGGGTTCTCTTCTACGCGACAAAATCCCACCATTTTAAATATTAATGCCCAAAATGCGGGTACTTACACGGTAGAAGTCTCTGGTATAACTGGTTGTAAATCAATAGGAGCCGTGCAGGTTTCCATTGAAGATTTGCCTTTTACCCCTACGCTCCTCAGCACTGCCAATGTGTGTATCAATCAAGATATCATCCTTAATTCCTCGGTCGTGCCAAGCGGCTCTGCGGTCACGTATCGCTGGTATCGGGGTACGCCACCGAATGGTGCTTTATTAGGGACTACAACTGTGCCATCCTTTACCATTCCACAACCGCACGCGCCGGGTTCCAATATGTATTATCTCACGATTGAAGCAGACGGTTGTTTGTCTGCACCCTCTGCACCTACTACCGTTACGGCAAATAGTATGCCTATCGCTGCGGTGAACGATACGGTGCTTACGGTTTGCGAAGGAGAATCAGTTACGTTGGGTACATTGGTAGGTGGACCGGGCATTACGTATCAGTGGTCAGGACCCAATAATTATAGCTCTGTTAATCAGTTTCCCGCAGTTATCAATCCGATTACACTTGCTGGAGCAGGGGTGTATCGCCTCGTTGTGCTGCGCAATGGCTGCCCGTCTGCGCCTGCGTTCACAGTGGTAAATGTGAAACCCAGACCCGGACAGCCGTCCGTCACCAATACCAGCCCGGCTTGCGAAGGCGTGAACGTAACGCTTTCTACCACCACGACCGGAGCGAGTGTGTATCATTGGGTTGCCCCTAATTTGCAAGAATTTTTGACCACTACGAATACCTTTGTAATCAGTAATATTGCTAAAAATCAAGAAGGTTCTTGGCGTTTATATGTCACTCAAAATGGTTGTAATTCCGTCCTTTCTACTGCAACCCCAGTGATAGTCAATACAGTGCCGCTAACCGTCGCTTCCGCTAATCCAACAGAGGTATGTGAAGGGAATACTTTACAATTATCTGCCTCCCCTACGCTTGCCAATGCAACGTATAGTTGGACAGGTCCAAATGGGTATACTGCAGCCATGCAAAATCCGCCGATTCCGAACGTCACGCAGGCACGAGAAGGCAATTATCAAGTAACGATTACCACCCAAGAGGGCTGTTCCAAATCAGCGACCGTCCCTGTGGATGTGCGACGCGGTGTAAGCATCACGGGCGTGAGTAATGATGGGCAGGATTGCTTGCCGGGACCAACGGATATTCGCTTACGAGCTACTGTTTTTCCATCCAATGACGGGAATTATCGCTATCGATGGACGGGTCCGAGTTTTTCTTCTTCCGATAGTATCGCCGTTATTCCAAATGGAACACAAGCAAACAATGGAAATTATCAATTAGTCGTGACCAATGGCGATGGCTGTGAATCTCAACCAATGACGACGGTCATAGACGTATCCCTTCCACCGGCAACGCCTGCTGCACCGACCATCAGCGCGGGTACACCCGGATCGCTTTGCGAAGGAAAAGCAATTTCGCTCGTGGTGACGGCATATAATGGAAGTGTCGTTTCTTACAATTGGAAAACACCGAAAGGATTAGTTATAACCCAAACACCCTCGTTGACTATTGCCAGCCCAAGTCCTGCCGATAGCGGATTATATGCGGTGACGGTGATTGTAGATGGCTGTACTTCTAAAGAATCGGGTTCTATTGCTGTGAATATCAATCGGGTACCGCGCATCTTTGCTACTGGCAATAGTCCGGTGTGTACTGGCGATGTCATTCAATTAAATGCGACCGCCCTCGCTGGTGCGACTTACGCTTGGTCAGGACCGGCAGGTTTTACCTCCGCCACCTCCAATCCACAGATATTGGCAGCCAATGCAACGATTCATGCCGGTTTTTATAAAGTATCAGCTACCATCAATGGTTGCATTTCCAATTTAGATTCGGTGCGGGTCAATGTGAATCTCCGACCGAATGTGCCCTCGGCTACCGATAACGGACCAATTTGTATCAGCAACGCAAACACCGTATTACGACTGTCCATCGTGCCGGGTACAGCAGTGCCGAATGCGATTTATACTTGGTATGACCAGCTTGGAAACCTCGTTGGAGAAACGCAAAGTTTAAATTTAGACCTGACTGATTTTGAAAATTATGGCAATGGCAATTACTTGTTTACTGTGACAGCTACGGTAAATGGTTGTAGCTCCGCACCGTCTGATCCCACCATTGTACCCATGAATGCCATTCCAAACGAACAAGCTTTTGCCGGACAGGATAAGACGGTTTGCGAAGCAGATTCCATTACCTTTTCTGGTTTTCAACCTGCTTCTGGTTCGGGCTTTTGGACTACAATAAGAGGAAATAACACGAGCGTTAGAATCCTCCAGCCAACCAGTTCTACTTCTCAAATTACAGGTTTAAAAGGAGACTCTACCTACACCTTCCGATGGACGCTTTCCAATGGCGCTTGTACCTCCTATGCGTTTGATGATGTGACTTATAAAATCACGCCGATAGAAGCGGCTTTTGCTGGGGAAGATACCTTGGTTTGCTCGACTGACACCATTCGCTTGGATGCGCTGTTGCCTATCAGCGGCGAAGGCAGGTGGTCGCAGTCAGAAGCGCAACAAGCATTAGGACTTAGAATTATAGAACCATTAAATCCTGAAACGGTGATTCGAGGCTTGCAGCCGGGCAACCGTTACGAATTTACTTGGACGATTGTAAGCGGCTGCGGCGGCTTGTTTGATAAAGTAACTGTGCTTACTTCCGATACCCGACCCGATGCCGGGGACAATGCTATTGTTTGTAATGAAGACCAAACGGTCGAGCTCGATGCAGCTACGCCGGCGCAACTCATCAGCTTTGGCAAGTGGTCATCGCCCAATCCTAAGATTGTTTTTTCGGATACTTTAGACCCAAGTGCGACGGCTTTCAATCTTGAAGTGGGTTCCAATATTTTTGTATGGACGATAGATGAATCCCTCTGTGGTAGTGCCGGACGGGATACCGTAATATTGACGTATAAACAAAATCCATTGGCTATTGATGATGTGGTTGGAATAGAATTTGGGACAGCCACAGAATTTAATCCACTTTTGAATGACACGATTCCACAATTAACGACTGTTACCCTTCTAACGCAACCAACAAAAGGGACGGTGACACTTGCTAACAATGGTATATTTCGCTACACGCCGGGTATTAATTATGTTGGAGCAGACCAATTGACCTACCAAATTTGTAGCGCGGGTTGTGAATGTTCAGATGCGAAAGTCACGCTTCAAGTCGGCCAAGACGCGGGCTGCGTGGTGCCTTCCATCATCACGCCCAACAACGATGGTATCAATGATTTCTTCGTAATCCCGTGTTTCATTACAGACACGAATTATCCAGGCAGTCAGGTTTCTATCTTCAATCGTTGGGGCGACGAGGTGTACCACTCTCCAAAACCGTACCGCAACAATTGGGATGGCACATTCAACGGACAGGATTTGCCGCCGGGTACTTATTTCTACCTCGTAGATTTGGGCGATGGCAGCGAAGCGAAAACGGGCTTTATAATGATTCAACGATAGACCATGATTTTTATAACCACAGAGGACTCAAAGTGTCACAGCGTTAAATATAGTTTCTCTCTGCGCCCTTTGCGCCTCTGCGGTTAAAAAACCGATTTTAAAAAAAATGGCTTATGAAAAATCTACTTTTACTTATTCTACTTGCTTGCTTTTCAACTGCACTTTTTGCGCAACAAGAAGAGCAGTACACACAGTTTATGCATTACAAATTGGGTCTAAATCCTGCGTATGCCGGCAAAGACGGTGCGCCGAGCCTTTCTGCATTGGTACGTAGTCAATGGTTGGGCATTGACGGTGCGCCACAAACGCAATTGATTACCTTCAATACGCCTCTCATGAACAACCGCGCAGGCGTGGGCGCGACCGTGACCCGACAAACCATCGGAGTCACGGAAAATTACACCGTAGATGGAAATTATGCGTACCATCTTCGGTTGGGGCGTGGCTATTTGGGTATTGGCATTCAAGCGTCGGTGCGGCTGATGCGCGTGGATTTTGCAGAATTAACTGGCACACAACCCATAGATACCGACGGAGCCATTCCAGCGAGTTATCAAAGTAAGTATGTACCCAATTTTGGAGCGGGTTTGTATTACACTGGAAAAAATATGTATGTCGGGCTTTCCGTGCCGCGTTTGATGGCGAGCAATATTGACTTAGCCAGTTCTAATAGCAATGAGGAAGTGCAGCACTTGTATTTGATGGGTGGTGTGAAATTCAGCCTCAGCGAAAAAATACAATTACAACCGCAATTATTGTTGAAATATGTAGCAGGTACACCGTTTGACGGGGATGTGAATCTAAGTCTAGTATTTTCTGAAAAAATTACTACCGGCGTTTCGTATCGTTTGGGTGGCTCTAAAGAAAGCAGTATTGGGGAGTCTGTTTCTGTATTATTCGGCGCGCAAATCTCGGAGCGTTTAATGCTTGGCGCGTCATACGATTTGACCTTATCAAAACTCAAAAATTATAATACCGGCTCAATAGAAGTAGTGATTCGATACTTTTTCGGAGGCGGTGCGGAAGAAGGCGGCTTTGTAAATCCACGATTTTTTTAGATAATGGGTAAAATTAAGCCATACTTGCTCACTTGATAATCCGTTAATTATGATGTAGCTTGCAGTAAAAAGTAAGTTGGCAGTTTAAAGTTGGCAGTCTAATAACACGTTGACAATAAATAAATTAAGTTAGATTTATTTTGTAATTTAATTCTGCTCGGTTACTCAATTATCGTATTATGAAAAATATTCCGCTCGTAATCGCTTTTTGGATGGGTATGCTGTATAACGCTGTTGCCCAGCAGACAGACCAAGCCGTGCAATCAGCACAAAACGTAAAATTGCAAAATGCGACGGGTGTCAACACGACCGAGCGGGAATTCTCACCGATGTTTTTTCAAAATGGAATCGTGTTTCTCTCCTCGCGGAACAAGCAGGGACCATTGGATGAAGAATTAGGAGAAACGTTTTTTGATGTCTATTTTTCAGAATTAGACCCCAATGGCATGCCGCTCAAACCGCGACCTTTTTCGGTTGAAATCAACTCACAAGTACATGAAGGTCCACTTTCGTTCAATCAAAAAGGGACACACGTTTACTTTACGCGCAGTGCTGCCAGCCCGCGCATGAGCAAATCCAACGGCAAAATCAGAACTTATCTGCAAATTTTTGAAGCAACAAAAGGCGAATTTGATTGGGAAAACGTACATCCAATGCCGTTCAATGGCAATTATTCTTGTATGCACCCTTCGCTTTCCATTGATGGCACCAAACTTTTTTTCACGTCTACAATGCCCGGCGGCTATGGCGGTACCGATATTTATTTTGTTGAAAAACAAGAAGATAAGTGGTCGAAGCCCGTCAATATGGGTCCAGAAATTAATACCGAAAAAAATGAAGCCTTCCCGTTTTTTCATGAAAGTGGTATTTTATTTTTCACTTCAGACGGACACGCTGGGTACGGCGGGATTGATTTGTTTAAAATAGACTTGAGCGGACAAACTTGGGGCAAAATTATCAATATTGGAAAGCCTTTCAATTCTGAAAAAGATGATTTGGGTTTTGTGATTAATGCACAAGGTTCGCGCGGCTATTTTTCTTCCAATCGGGACGGCGGTAGCGGCAAAGATGATGTTTATTTTTTTGAAACGCCCGAAGGATTGCCTGGTTTGGAGGTGAAGTCGAAAATAAATGTGGTTATTTCTGTATACGATGCCAGTAACAGTCGCCGCATGATGGGCGCTGCCATTCGCGTATTTGAGCGCACGGATGGTTTGATAGATAATCAGCAATTGTATAAGCAGGAATTGGCACCTTCGGAGAAGGAATCTGGGGAGTACAGGTTTAAAATGTTGCGCAAAAAAGAAAGCGAATTAGGCGAGCCGCGCCAACTCACCAATCGAAATGGCGAAGGCATTATACAATTAGAGGAAGACAGAGATTATCTTTTTTTGATTTCAAAAGCCGATTACAGTTCGCAAGAAGTCACTTATTCTACTAAAAATATGACCCTGCCGCGCCCGGTAGAAGTCACTTTACAACCACGTAACTGTCTGGCACTCACGGGAACTGTGAAAAGTGAACAGCTAAACCGTTTGATTCCAAATGCAAAAGTACGCGTCAAAAATGAGTGCACGGGCAAAGAGGAAATTGTAATAACAAACGTCAACGGCGTATTTGAATATTGTCTTGAAATTGGTTGCGATTATACCATCATCAGTGAGAAAAAAGGGTACGCGCAAGGTTTTACTGAAATTTCTACGGTAAAAATACGCGGCAATCGCTCGGCAGAAGTAGAAATAAAGATGGCTCCCACCGCAGCAGAAATCATGCGACAACCGCTTCAAAAAGGGAGCGTTATCGTGATGGAAAATATTTATTACGATTTCAATGAATCTACGATTCGCTCCAGCGAAAATCAGGAATTAGAATCCCTCGCCCAATTGATGAAACAAAACGCCTCAATGGAAATAGAACTGGCAGCATATACTGATAGCCGAGGCGATAGCGATTATAACTTAGAATTATCGCTCAAACGAGCAGAAAAAGCCAAGGCATTTTTGATGGCACAAGGCATCAATGGCAAGCGCATTCAAACTTTTGGCTTTGGCGAATCCAAATTGCGCAACCACTGTAAAGACGGCATAGAATGCTCGGAAGAAGAACACGCGTACAATCGCAGAACGGAAGTGACGGTGGCGCGCATGGGCGAGGCTGCGCCGAAGGAATTTTCTGAAAAAGGGGGAAAGGGAAGCGGAGGATAGGAGATGGGAAGATAGGAGGATACGTGATGAAGAGAAAAAGGAACCAAGTGACGAGCGAAAACTTTGCGACTATGTGGTAAAAAAAATGCGGTGAGGGCTGGAATGAGCGACAAGATAACGCGTACAAAAATACTTTAATACAAAAACACCTTAACACAATGAAGCTCTTCTGGTACGATACGCTCCACTTATGCTCGAAACTCACGCCCCGCCGCGTGTGGAATGCTGCCAAAGTGCTGAGTTCGTACTATCTCGCCAAATGGGGGAAGCAACCCATCCAGTGGGGCTTACCCATCACAATTTCTGTAGAACCGACGACTGCCTGTAACTTGCGCTGCCCGGAGTGTCCCAGCGGATTGCGTGCGTTTACGCGCCCCACCGGTAATTTGAAAGAAGATTTTTTTCGCAAAACCATAGATTCGTTAGCGCCAGACTTGCTGTATTTAATTTTCTATTTTCAAGGAGAACCGTATATCAATCCAAAGTTTTTGGATATGGTGGAATATGCGCATCGAAAGAGAATTTACACCACAACGTCTACCAATGGGCATTTTTTGAATGAAGCAAACGCGCGAAAAACGGTGGAATCCGGCTTGGATCGCCTCATCATTTCGGTGGATGGCACGACGCAAGACACGTATGAAAGTTATCGCAAAGAAGGTAATTTGGAAGCTGTGCTACAAGGGGCTCGCAATGTGGTGAAATGGAAAAAGCAATTGAAATCAACCACACCACACCTGATTTTTCAGTTTTTGGTGGTACAACCGAATGAACATCAAATACCAGAAATTTATAAGTTGGCAAGGGAAATCGGCGTAGATGAAGTGAAATTGAAAACGGCACAAGTGTACGATTATGAAAATGGAAATGATTTAATTCCAACGATTGAGCGCTATGCCCGCTACCAAATGCAGGCGGACGGCACGTATCGGATTAAAAATAAACTGTTGAATCATTGTTGGAAATTGTGGCATTCTTGCGTCATTACGTGGGATGGCGTGGTCGTGCCTTGCTGTTTTGATAAAGATGCGCTGCATAAATTGGGGGATTTAAAGAAAAATACCTTTAGAGAGATTTGGAAGGATAAAAGTTACCAACAATTTCGGACGACTTTGTTGAGTGGGCGTAAACATATTGACATTTGTATCAATTGTACGGAAGGATGTAAGGTGTGGGCTTAGGCAGTAGGCAGTTTTCAGTGGGCAGTATGCAGTAGGTAACTAATTAATGGTCAATTTATTAATCAAATTTAAAACATCATCTAAGTTTTTGCAATATTTAAAGTTCAAAGAAAATTTAATTTGAATTTAAATCTATTCATCAAAATCCAACATAACTTTTTCCACCCATTACAAAGGCTTATCCACACCATATTCACATTTTTCAAATTAAAATTAACTTTATATCTACATTTTACGAAAATAAATATTTAATAAAACCTGCGCGTTTACTTGCTTTTCTGCGAAAGTAGCCTGACCTTTGTAATCCGGTCTATTTTCCGAGCCATCATTTTTCATAGCATTATAGAAAGGGAAACGAATTAAAATCCACACGCGCTGGCATTTATGCTACTCATACGCGTTTGCAACCTCAGAACCACTCAACATAGCTTCCTGCTGCAAAAGTAGTTGAAGTATTTACACCCTTCGGAAAAGACCTTAACCAGATATTGTAACCTGAAAACTATTACAATTATTCCTTCTGCATCGCAAAAGGCGCAGAAATATTCTGCAAATTAAGCGATTTAAAAGTTATATGTGTTTGATTGTCAATTACTTTTGCTTTATATATTTTCAAAGTATTTTATTTTTTGAGAGCGGGATTCTACAATGGATTTCAAAAAACAGCGAGGCTATGACACACAAAACGATAATTTCCGGCAGGCTCGAATTTGGCAAGAGCTATGATAAAGTGATAAAGATGTACCAGCAGCGGTTAGAAAATTTTTACCGCACGGCTGAACTGATGGTCAAACCCGACGAAATATTTGATGAAGCAACGGCTTCGCTTGATATTCCACGCCTCGTCACGCAGTCTACGGATAAAAGTTGGCAGAATACCCTCAACTTATTTGAGTACGTCGCGCAATACGCTGTCGCAGGTGACCTTCGTGCTTGGGCAACGGACAATGGGAAAATTATAAAATATGAACGCATCGAGCCGCACAGTGATAAAGTAGCGGTACAAGCGTACTTGAAAGGGCGAGAATTGGTGAAAACAGAGGGCAAACAGAACGAAGCGCGCGAAACACTAAGCTCGGCAATCGAAAAGTTTGAGCGTCATGCCTTAGCGTACGAGCGAAGAGGTTATGTCAATTTCTTGCTGAAAAACTACACCGATGCGATGTACGATTATACCAAAAGTATTGACATCAATCCGAATAATGGCGAGCCTTACATCGGTAGAGCATTGGTAAAAATGAAACAACAAGACATCAAAGGCGCGATCACAGATTTGGATGCAGCTATCAAATGTTCTATTCCGTTACAACCGATTTACTGGAAGGCGCGGCGCATGAAGGGAGAATGTCATCTCAAGTTTAACGAATTTGAAAGTGTAATCACCGAATTGAAGTTTTTTACCACCCGGGCTTTTGCTCCAGAGGATTCTAATTATAAATGGCGGCAGAAAGCATGGTTCAACTATGGCAAGGCATTGCAAGCGACCGGAAAATATGCGGAAGCCGTGCAAGCGTTTGATAAAGCTTTAGGAATTGCAGATTCGGACATTCCCGTTTCTACGGAAGACATCGAAAAATATCGGGAAGCTGCGGCGGCGAAAAGTAGTATGCCAGCTGCGGCGTAGGTTTTTTTAGTACAGGACGATAGATCAGTGTGGCACATTTTAGAAATGTGCCACACTCATATTAAGCCGTTTCCGCTTCTCTTGCCTTTAACTTCTCCGCATTTTCTGCGATTTGCAAGGATTCTATAATTTCTCTCAGGTTCCCTTCCATCACTGTATCCAAGTTGTAATTCTTGGCATCGCCTTCTAAGCGGTGGTCGGTCACGCGGTTTTGCGGATAATTATAGGTACGAATTTTTTCAGAACGGTCTCCACTACCCACCAATGATTTTCGCTTAGCGGCTATTTCTGAATAATGTTTTTGTTGCTGCGCATCATATATTCGTTGGTACAATTTCTGTAAGGCAATCTCTCGGTTACTAATCTGCGAGCGCCCATCCTGACTCTCCGACACCACGCCGGTCGGAATATGCGTGATGCGCACGGCAGATTCGGTTTTGTTGACGTGCTGACCACCCGCGCCACTCGCCCGAAACGTATCTACTTTCAAATCGGATTTGTTGATATTTACATCCTCCATATCCAACTTGGGAAAAACCACCACCGTAGCCGCCGAGGTGTGTACACGCCCCTGCGATTCCGTTTTAGGGATGCGCTGCACGCGATGTGCGCCCGATTCAAATTTTAATTTTCCGTATACGTCGTCGCCGCGCACTTCCAGATTGATTTTATTGTACCCGCCTACGCTGCCTTCATTCACCTCCATGACTTCCACTTCCCACTTCTGTTCGTCAAAATAACGGGAATACATTCGATACAAATCCCCAGCAAACAAACTCGCTTCGTCGCCACCCGTGCCAGAGCGAATTTCTACGATTACATCTTTTGCATCTTCGGGGTCTTTTGGCATGAGGAGCATTCGCATTTTTCCTTCTAATTCGGATTGGAGTGGTTCATTGGTTTCCAATTCTAACTTTGCCATGTCGCGCATTTCGGGGTCTGGGTCGTTCCCCATTTCTTTAGCGGAAGTGATGTTATTCAGTATTTGCTTATATTCTTTATAAACTTCTACTATTTCTTTCAATTCTTTATACTCTCGGCTTACTTTTTTATAACGGTCTAAATCGGCTAATACGTTGGGGTCAGACATCTGTTCTTCCAAGTGCATAAATCGGTCTACAATGGCATCTAACTTACTTAACATGATTGAATTTCGTTTTTTTGATTACAAACAAAGGAAAATACGGGTAGGTTCATCGCAAGGCGGCGACGCTAACGGAAAGGAGTCGAAGTAATAAAGTGATATTTCATAGTGCAAAATTACATGGTCTCCCGCAGATTTCGCAGATTTTTTCACGCAAAGACGCAAAGCCGCAAAGTTTCTCTCGTCATTCGGTCACTCTTTCTGTTGGTCACACATCCTCTTATCCTCCCATCTTCCCATCCTCCGTTACATCACTTGCAGCTATTCAAAATCAACTGCCGATAAAAGCGAATCGCTTGATGATAATTTTCCACACTGATGCGCTCATTGATACCGTGAATCCTCGACAAATCTTCATTTGTTAATTGCATGGGCAAAAAGCGATAAATATTGTCACTCACTTCCTGATAATGCCGACTGTCGGTCGCTGCAATCACGAGTGCAGGCGCTACCACTGCATTTGGAAAAACTTCCCGAATGGATTTTTGAATGACCAGAAAGCCAAACGTATTTGTACTCGACACTTTAGAAGGATTATTACCGAAGGAACCCGCATATTCTTTCACTTGAATGTGGTCATCTGCAATCGTTTTGCGCACGTAATCCGCTACCGTTTTGGTGGTTTCGCCAGGTAGAATTCTAAAATTGATGGTCGCTTGGGCAGTAGTCGGCAATAAATTATCCTTGATACCGCCACTGATGATAGTCGGTGCGGTCGTGGTACGCAGCAGTGCGTTGGAAGTCGTTTTTTGACTAAATTGCCATTTCAATAAACCTTCTGTAAGCCAGAGGTTTGCGAAAAGTGCATTAAAAGGAAAATTCATTTCTGGTCCGGCGTGGTCTAATAAACCCCTTGTTGCGCCGTCTAATTTTGCTGGAAATGGGTGCGCTTCTAAGTTTGTAATGGCTTTGCTAAGTATTCCAATCGCAGTTTCTTTCGGTGGCATGGAGGAATGACCACCTTCTTTGAGCGTAGCTGTTAATTGCAACGTCACGTATCCTTTCTCGGCTACGCCAATCATTGCCAGTGGTTTTTCCAAGCCCGGCAAGGCATTTTCTAAAACTATTAAGCCTTCGTCCAGGACGTATTCAAAGCGGATATTTTGTTGTTTGAACCAATTGGCGATAGATAGAGCGCCGTTTGCGCCGCTGATTTCCTCATCATGTCCGAAAGCCAGATAGACCGTTCGTTCCGGTATATAATCTTCTTTCAACAATTGTTCGACCGATTCTAAAATACCAAACACACTCATCTTATCATCCAAGGTGCCTCTTCCCCAAATGAATCCGTCGCGCACGTCGCCGCTAAACGGCAAGGCTTCCCATTGATTTTTGCTACTTTCTTCAATTGGCACTACGTCCATGTGCGCGATGAGCAGTACGGGTGCGAAGTTTGAATTTTTACCTTGCCATTTAAAAACCGGACTTAATTGATGAATGTAATTTTTTTCTAATAGAGAATCTATGTTTGGAAAGGTACGCTGGATGAGGGTATCCAATTGTAAAAAGGCAAGCGTGTCCACTCGTCCCGGCTCGGAAATGGTGGGTAATTGAATGGCTTTTGACAGATTTTGAACGGCTTTTTCTGAAATGGTAACAGGCGACACCGGCTGAACTATAATTTGTTTGGAAGCAAAGGTCACCGTTTTGACCGTCATAATGCCAAGGATAATCACGAATGCAAAAATGAATAGCCGAATCAAGAGCCGAAAGAGTCTTCTCATTTTAAAATATTAAAAAATAAATATATTTGTTACAATATAAAATGCTTCCATTAAAATAAATGCTTTTTTATTTTTAATGTAACTATCTATATATTAGCAAATTAGCAAATTGGCAAATTAAATTCCCTGCTCTTGTTTTAAAATATTCATCAAGTACTCGCCGTAGCCGCTTTTCATATATTTGTGCGCCAGTTTTTCTAATTGTTCGGCATCTATGAAGCCCATTTCATACGCTACTTCTTCTATGCAACCAATTTTTAAACCTTGGCGGTCTTCGATGACTTCTATAAATTGCCCTGCCTGCATGAGCGACTTGTGCGTACCCGTATCGAGCCATGCCACGCCGCGACCGAGTACGCCCACTTTGAGCTTGCCCATTTCGAGGTATATTTTGTTGACATCCGTGATTTCGTATTCGCCTCGTGCACTTGGCTCTAAGTTTTTGGCAATTTCAACTACTTGATTATCATAGAAATATAAACCTGGCACGGCAAAATGAGATTTGGGCTGCGCTGGTTTTTCTTCGATAGAAATGGCATGAAAATTTTCATCAAATTCTACCACACCATATCGCTCTGGATCTGCTACTTGATAGGCAAAAATCACGCCACCGGTAGGATTGGTACTTGCTTGTAATAATTCTTTGACCCCGGCTCCATAAAAAATATTATCGCCCAGAATTAACGCCGATGGGTCACTGCCTATGAAGGCTTCGCCGAGTACGAATGCTTGTGCCAGTCCATTTGGGTCTTTCTGTGGGACGTAGTAAAAATTACAACCGATGTCGCTGCCATCGCCCAGCAATTTTTGAAAATGCGGCAAATCATGCGGCGTAGAAATAATCAAAATATCTTTAATACCTGCCGACATCAGCGTGGACAGCGGATAATAAATCATCGGTTTGTCGTATACCGGCATAAGCTGTTTGCTCACTGCGAGGGTAAGCGGGTGCAGGCGGGTGCCAAGTCCTCCGGCGAGAATAATTCCTTTCATGGATAATAATTTTGGTTGTGCAAATTTACGCAGGATTTGTGACTGGATATTTCATTAACAATTTGCGTACGCGAATGACCAATTCTACCAATTTGAAGGGTTTGGTAACAAAATCTTCAGCGCCAGCTTGCAGTGCCACCCACAACTCTTCCTCGTTTTCTACTGGCGAAACGATAATGATAGGCAATTTAGGCTGCGCCTCTTTGATAGCTTGTACAAACTGAAGACTTTCGGCTGGGTTATGCTCAATATCCAAAATGATTAACTGTGGGGTCATTGCTTCCACATTTTTTTGGGCATCTTTGAGGGGTGATTGTACCATCTGTAGCCCATGTTTTCGCAATCGAAACTCAATGGCAGACAACAAAACGGGTTCCGCTTCGCAAATTAAAACTTTCATTTCATTAATTTAGCGGCAAAGATACCAAAATGCAGACATCAACGCGGTAAAAAAACAAACTGTGCAGCGGTAGCCAATACAAATAGGCAAAGATACTGGCGCGGATTTTTGTATACCTCTCTGAAACGGTCTACTTTTTCCATTTCTACTAGTCGTTTGGTAGCCAGTTCTTCCAGCGTCGTCACTTGTATAGACCAGTTTAATTGAGGTTCCTGCCGTTGCAAGAGCGAAATGCCTATTTCTAACTCTTCCAGTTGGTGTACTACAAAGATGGGATAACGAGATACATCTTGGTCTAAAATCGTATCGGCGGCGCTGCCCAAAAGTGGAATGTATTCCTGTAAATCTTCTTTTAATTGTATGTATTGTGTTTCGGTGCTCATAATTTATATCTGTATCCAATTTTATAAATCAGCTTTTTTTCAGTTAACAAAAAAAAATTTTGAAAGTTAACACAGAACGTTTAACTTGCAGCGAAATTAAGAGGCTTACCAACGAGATTTCCATTATTTAGAGCTTGAGCTTTTGTGCTATCCTATTTTGGAACCATGTTCCCACATTCTTTTCATACCAAAAATTTTCCAACAACATCAAAGACGCTTAGGTCAGCAATGACCATAGTATGGAGTGAGTGCGGTCGGTTCAATGGGGGGTTTAAGGACCGACTTTAACTCACTCCTTTTTAACCTTGATTGGTTGGATTCAGGGATTTGCAGGATGCGCTTGGTTCTTGCATTTTATTTCCCGCAGAGGGCGCAGATTTTTTTCATCCCGATATACATCGGGACAAAGTTTTCTCTCCCTAATTAATGGTTTAATGCTTTCATCCCGCAACTTGTCCCGCCTTATAGCGGGATCACCCCATAAACCTTTCACCTTATCACCTATTTTTGCAATATTCATTCTTAAATTAGCAATCCATTGCTATCTTTTCCACCCTGCGCTCGTGTCTGCCGCCTTCAAAATCGGATTCAATAAAGCGTTGCACCATCTTTAATGCCAATTCTTGCGAGACGAATCGGACGGGTAGCGAAATGACATTGGCGTTGTTGTGGTGGCGGGCGAGTACAGCGAGTTCTTCCAGCCAGCAGAGGGCGGCGCGAATACCCTTGTGTTTGTTAGCCGTGATTGCTGTGCCGTTGCCGCTGCCGCATAGTACAATACCGAGGTCAGCTTCCTTATTTTCTATCGCATTGCAAACGGGATGTACAAAATCAGGATAATCCACTGCATCGGTGGAATACGTGCCAAAATCTTGCACGGAGATAGCTTGCGCTTTCAACATTTCTACAATGGCATCTTTGTATGGAAAACCGGCGTGGTCGCAGCCGACGGCTATTTTTTTTGACTCCATGATTGGGAATTTTTTTTGTGAAAGTAATACTTTTTAGGATGCCAGATGCCAGATAAAAAGATGCCAGACCGGAACGTGTGTCCCTTCTAACCTCAATCTCAAACAAGAAACGTTAAACTCCAAAATCAGTTTTTAAAACAACATAGCCTCAGGTGTTGACCCAAGGCTATGTTGAAAATTGACATTTTATTTCCAACCCTATTGCGGAGGTGGTATCATATTTTCAGTTGGCGTGACTTGGAACGGTTTGAATTTGGCTTCCACTTCTTGTTGAAAAGCGGTGTCGTTATTTTCTCGTGCAATGCGCGTCAAATCTTCCATAACCCGATACATTAGAGAATAATCATCTTTGAAACTACTCTCTAACACACTGGCATCCATAGAAGTATAAAAGCGCAAGTACTGTTCTGCTTGTTTTGCCAAAATCTGTAGGTGCGGTTTTGCTTTCGTATAATTTTTGGCTTGTAAATATACGTCGAGCATGTACATCGTGCGGTAGTCGTACGGGAAATTCATGTGCGGAAAAGACGCAAAGTATTTATCTACTAATTGCATCGCGCGGGTCGTGTCGCCTTTTTGTACCATGTCCATTGCGCTACGGCGGATGGATAATTGAATGCTCTGCACGCTTGGCGTATAACTCCGGTCTACAAACAGGTCATATTTGTCAAAATTACCCCAGCGGAATTTTTCCATCACATTTTTGTAAACCGCCTCGCTATTCACGCGCCCGTTGCCGATGATGCCGTAGGACGGGTCACTTTTTCCTCGCACTGGTGTAATACGCAGACTCAAGCCTTCGAGCGACATAAAATCTTGCAAGCCCAACAATTTTCCTTGCTGGCAAGTGACGGCAAAGTAAACGGGACGTTCCCAAAGGTTGGAAACAATCACGTCCAACACTGCCAAGTCATCTTTTAATAAATAATCTTTATTTAAATCCAATGGAATTCGGTCAGACACGTTGGCAGTATCTTGCGCTGTGATGATGCCATCCGCCAGCAATTTATTTTTATCCACCGGAATGAAAGCACTTTTGGTGTAATAATGGCTCTCATACGACCTGCCACCTTGACTGGATACGGGATGTTCTTCGCCAACGTATTTTAAGAAATCATATACAGAAATATCCGGGTCGGGTGCATTTTGGTCATGGTCTACATAGAATACTTGGTTGCGTTTTTTACCGCGATAGGCTTCGATAGGAACGGTCATTTTAATTGCATCCGATTCATTTACTTTTCTACGCAAGAGGTCAACATACCAATCTACGGCAATCAAACTCAAATTCACCACGCGCACATCGGTACGAATGCCTTCTACTTCTTGCGCATACCACAATGGATATGTATCGTTATCTCCATACGTGAAAATAATCGCATTGGGCGCACAGGATTCCAGAAAGTTAGACGCATAATCCCGAGAAGCTTTGTGCTTGCTGCGGTCCATATCATCATAATTCTGCGTCCCCATCAGTAGTGGCGCGGAAAGTACCACGATGGAAGCCAGACCTGCTGCCACAACACCACTCAATTTCGCTTGCTTTCGCAAAAGGTCGAATATCGCTGGCACTGCCATTCCAATCCAAATACAGAACGTAAAGAACGAACCCGCCAATACATAGTCTCGCTCGCGCGGCTCATTCGGCGGCTGGTTGGAATAAATAATAATACCAATGCCTGTTATAATAAACATGGCTAATAATCCTAATGCGTCATTTCTACGGCGTTGGAAGTGGAAAAGGAGTCCGATTACACCAAATATAAATGGCAGTAAAAAATATCGGTTGCGAGCTGGGTCCGTTTTAATCGTATCGGGTAGTTGACTTTGGTCGTACAAGCGATTATTTTCTAAAAATGAAATGCCGGAGAACCAATGTCCACTGGATTTATCCCATGGAAAGTAGCCTTGGTCACCATTCTGACGACCTGCAAAATTCCACATAAAATAGCGCCAGTACATCCAGCCGATCTGGTAACTAAATAGAAAATTCAAATTGTCGCTTTGTGAAAATTCGCCCGGCGGCAAGGGTTTATTGGGGTCTACCTGATTACTGGCGGAGCGCCAACTATTCATCCAAATTTTATACAACTGCGGGCGATTCGAACTATAATCTCCCATGCGCGGGAAAAGCATTTCGTCTTTCGCCGCATAGTCGTAAGAAATTTTTTGGTCGGTATATTCGTAGTGGTCGCCCACTCTGCCGTATCGGTCTACAATCTTGGTGTCGGTTGGTTGTCCCTCAAAATTTGGTCCACGCAACAAAGGACGCTCTCCGTACTGTTCGCGATTCAAATATGGAATCAGCCGCATCGCATCACTTGGGTCGTTCATATTGATAGGAGTCGCTGCATTCGCACGTAGAATTACTACCCCAATCGTCGAAAAGCTAATAATTACCAATGCCATTCCCACCATAATATATTGCAAAGCCGCATTTTGCTTGTTGTGCGCATATCGCAAACCGAAAAATAAAGCCGCTGATATCACCAGAATGGTAGGAATGATACCGGAATTAAATGGCAATCCAAAACTATTCACCATCAACAAATCAAAAGCGCCCCACATCGCTGGAATCCCTACAATAATTACTTTTTGAATGAGTACAACTGCCAGTACGCCTGCACCTGCTGCCGCTGCCATACCAAGAAACGTATGGTTTCGATATTTTTTAAAATAATAAAACAATGCCAGAGCCGGAAACGTCAAAATACTCAACAAGTGAACGCCCATAGACAATCCCGCCGCATACACTGCAAATAAAAGCCAACGGTCGTGTTGCGGATGGTTCGGTAACGCATACCACTTCACTACCGCCCACAACGTAAGCGCCGTGAAAAAAGTAGACATCGCGTACACCTCGCCTTCCACCGCCGAAAACCAGATAGAAATACAAAACGCCATGCTCAAACCCGCTACCACGCCACCTGCTGCGGTCGCAATCGCTTCGGTTTGAGACATTTCTTCGTCTCTGCCTACCAGCGCCAGTTTGCTCAACGTGATGGTAATCCAACTAATAAAAGCTGCCGCGAATGCCGTACACATTCCAGACAACATATTTACAGCAAAGGAAATATTCTCTGGATTATCCGAAAAAAGGTCTGCTACCCAAGCGAATAGGCGACCTACAACGAGGAACAAAGGCGCTCCAGGCGGGTGCACGACTTGCAATTTATACGCCCCTAAAATAAATTCGCCACAGTCCCAAAGGCTACCGGTACGCTCCGCCGACAAATAATACACGATAAACGCGATAGCAAACACAAGCCACCCGGCAATATTAGAAAGCATTTTATTAGCAATCATCGGTAAAAGTTTGAGGTTGGAGGTTGGAGGTTCAAGGTCGCACACGGTACGCTGGTCACTTGTTCTCTCCGCCTCTTATTCTTTGTTTTTTTTGGAACTGCAAAAGTAAAAAATTATTGCTTTATCTTTAGTCTGTTATTTTGTAATTGGTGAAAGGTGATTGGTGAAACGTAAAACGTGATTGGTGAAACGTAAAACGTGATTAGTGATTGGTGAAACGTAAAACGTGATTAGTGATTGGTGAAACGTAAAACGTGATT
>CAZJXN010000073.1:17481-25893 GCA_964549655.1 uncultured Saprospiraceae bacterium | reverse complement strand
TCTCCAAATCTCTCCTTTTTTCTTCATTTTCTAAAGTGCCAAAGTAGAAGTAAGTTAAGCAAGTTTTTTGTCTCGCTTTTTTAGACCATCTCAGGTGGCGTTGGAAAAGATATTGCAACCAGAGACGGGGATAAAATATCCGAGAATTGTAAAAGGTAAAAATGCCTGTCCGCTAGAGGATTGCGGCGGTAGCTGGGGCTACATGAATTTGGTGGAAACGCTGAAAATCCGAAGCATTCTGAGCACCAGGATATACTCGATTGGCTCTAACTGGACAGTAGCGATGATTTTGATGACCCTGCCTTCGACTTGGATACACATCAAAAAGAACTGGAAAAAATGTATGCCTGGGCAATCAGTTTCTTTAATGTATGGTGAAATTCATCGGGTATTGCCACAGCGTTCTGCTTCTATCAAAAATAACGCTTTTAGACTTTTCTTCAAAAAAAACTCCCCCATCCCCTTGACAAATTCTTTCAAGGGGATTATCTTTGTCAAAAAATTAACCAAAAAGTCAAACTTTAAAATTAAACTACTAATTTAAAGCAAGCAGGATGACGGAAGTGAACGAGGCGCAAAAAGAATTATCAACTGAGGAGAAGATATTAGCAGCAGCTAAAAAAGTCTTTCTGCGCGATGGCTTACATGGTTCGCGGATGGAAGCGATTGCCAAAGAAGCAGGTGTGACGAAGGCTTTATTACATTATTATTTTCGTAGTAAAGAAAAACTTTTTGAAGTCATTTTTGAGGAAGTGAAGGGTGGGATGCTTCCTCGTATCGCGGGGGTGTTCAATTCTGACCTATCCGTATTCGAAAAAATAGAGCGTTTTGTAGAAAGTTACATTGACTTAGTTATTGAAAATCCATATTTACCATTGTTTTTAGTAAATGAAATAAATAAAAACCCTGATAAATTTTTTGAAACGACTAAAATAATCGAACGAGTACATCTTTTTCTACCAAATTTTATTCAACAATTACTAGAAGAAATAGATAAAGGTAATATTAAGCCGATAAATCCAATTCATATCATAATTAATGTAATGTCTATGTGCATATTTCCGTTTTTAGCTAAACCAATTCTGCAAAAAGTGAGCGGTATGAATGAGGAACAATACCGGGTATTGATAATAGAGCGTAAAAAAGTAGTGGTCGAATTTGTTATTAACGCCATCAAAGCATAAATTTTTTGACACTATTTTAACCAAAAAGTTAAATCTAAAAATCAATTATAAATGCGAACAGTAGCATATTGGCAAATCGCCAAATCAGCAAATCATATTATCCGCATTTTTCTGATATTATTGACAGGGGCTTCTGCCTTACGTGCGCAGAAGCCCACTTTAACCCTCGAGCAGGCGTACCAACTGGCACGTACGAATTCTCCGACCGCCCAGCAACTACCGCTCCTGGATGAAACCAACCGCTTGCAAATCAACAACTTGAATAAAAACTATCTGCCAACCTTAGAACTCAACGCCCAAGCTACTTGGCAAACTGATGTCACCGAATTACCGATTGAAATTCCAATTCCGGGTTTTGAAATTCCACAACAACCCAAAGACCAATACAAAGCGACGCTCGACCTGCGCCAAACCCTCTGGGACGGCGGCGTCACTTCCCAACAAAAAATCATACAAAACGCAGCCACCCAAGTCGAAAAACAACGCACCGAAGTAGAATTATACAATTTGCAAAGTCGCGTTAACCAGTTCTATTTCAACACTTTATTAGCAGACAAGCAACTTCGCCTGAACGATATTTTACAAAGCAACTTAAAAGCACGCATTCAAAAAGCCCAAGCCGCTGTCAACAATGGCACGTCCACCAAAGCCAATTTAAACAGCCTGCAAGCCGAATTACTCAACGCCGAAGCCCAAGCCATTGACATTCGCGCCAACCGCCGCACCAGTATTCAATCGTTGGCATTGTTATTAAAAACCGAAATCGCCGAGGAAACGACATTTGTAAAATCAACCGAACAATCCACAGCTACCACCGAAATCACCCGACCCGAACTGACTTTGTACCAATATCAAAACCAATTACTTGCCGCCCAAAGCGACCTGATTTCAACTCGCAATATGCCCCGCTTCAGTGCCTTCGTCACCGGCGGCTACGGTCGTCCGGGCTTGAATTTTTTAGACAATGACTTCACGCCTTACGCCCTCCTCGGCGCAAGCGTTCGCTGGAATTTTTCCGAATTCTACAACGGCAGACAAAATAATGACCGGCAACTCCTCACGATTCAACAACAGCAAGTGAATTTACAAAAACAAACCTTTCTGCTCAACACCAATACGCAATTGACCCAATTAAATAACGACATCGCCCGGCTGCAAGAACTACTGACCAAAGACCAGCAACAAATCGCGCTGCGCGAATCCATCCGCCAAACCGCCGAAGCCCAATTGGATAACGGCATCATAACTTCTACCGATTATTTAGTAGAACTTAATGCCGAAAACCAAGCCAAACTGAATTTGACGGTACACGAATTACAATTACAATTAGCGCAAGCCAACTTTAAAGTCGCTCTCGGTCAGTAACAAACAACGTTAAAAGGAAATTTTGAAAAGCCATTTTAAAATGAACAACAAATCTCAATCTGAAAACTCCTGTGCGGGAGGGTGGCTAATCACTGTTCGACGGAGGAGTTTGATTAGCCTAGCCTTTTTTGGTTACTTTTTTTGGCAATGAAAAAAAGTGACAAACACCAAAAGTAGAGAAAAAAGAACAAAAACATCATAAAAAATTGCTTGAAAACCAAGTGTATAATAAATAATAAAATGAAAAATAAAATAATAATCATACTGGCAACCATCGCCCTATCGTGCAACAACAAAAACAACCAATTCGACGCCACCGGCACCTTCGAATCCGAAGAAGTCATCATCTCCGCTGAAGCCAGCGGCAAACTCACCCAATTCGCCATCGAAGAAGGCAGCCAGCTCAAAGCCGGACAGCAAGTCGGCACCATTGATTGCAGCAATGTAGGTTTACAAAAACAACAAGCCCAAGCCAGCCTCGAAGCCATCAACCAAAGAACCAACAGCGCGTCGCCCCAAATCCTCATTTTACAACAACAAATCGCCGCGCAGCAAAGCAACATCAACGTACAGAAAGAGCAATTGACCGTCCTCGAACGCGAGCAAAAGCGCATCCAAAACCTCGTCAAAGCCGATGCCGTCCCTAGCAAACAACTCGACGATATCAACGGACAAATTGCCGTCTTAAATCAACAAATCACCGCCGCCCAAAGCCAAATCACCGTCCTCCAAAACCAAATCAAAGCCCAGCGCGACCAAGTCGCCATCCAAAATCGCGGCATTCTTAGCGAGAGCGACCCGCAGCGCCTCCGCGTCGCCCAAATCGAAGACCAACTCAGCCGCTGCACCATCACCAACCCACTCACCGGCACCGTGCTCACAAAGTATGCCGAAGCCAATGAAATCACCGCCCCCGGCAAAGCCCTCTACAAAATCGCCGCGCTAGACACCCTTACGCTCCGAGCGTATGTTACTGGGAATCAACTCCCTACCATCAAACTCAACCAATCCGTCCAAGTCCTGGTGGACAACGGCGACGGCGGCTACAAAACAACAACCGGCATCATCCAATGGATATCCAGCAAAGCCGAGTTCACCCCGAAAACCATCCAAACCAAAGAAGAGCGCCAGAATCTGGTGTATGCCATCAAAATAAAAGTCGCCAACGACGGCTATCTAAAAATCGGTATGTACGGCGAAGTGCGCCTGTAACCCAGCGTTTACGCTGACCTCGTTCCCCAGCCTTCAGGCTGCCAAAAAAGCGGAGTCTTTCAGAAAACCTTCAGGTTTTTAAAAAAACAAAAATGAATACCGTTGAAATAACCAACCTAAAAAAATCCTACGCCACCAACAAGGTCCAAGCCCTGCAAGGCATTACCTTCAATGTCCAACCCGGCGAACTCTTCGGTCTCATTGGTCCCGACGGCGCCGGTAAAACCACGCTGTTTAGGATTTTAACCACGTTAATCATCCCCGACAGCGGCACCGCCACCGTCCTTGGCTTTGATGTCGTCAAAGATTTCAAAGAAATCCGTAAAATAGTCGGCTATATGCCCGGCAAATTTTCCTTATATCAAGATTTAACCGTTGAAGAAAATCTCGAATTCTTCGCTACCGTTTTCAATACTACCGTCGAAGAAAACTACGAACTCATCAAAGACATTTACATTCAAATTGAACCCTTCAAAAAACGCAAAGCGGGCAAACTTTCCGGCGGAATGAAACAAAAACTCGCCCTTTGTTGCGCCCTCATTCACAAACCCGAAATCTTATTTCTCGACGAACCGACCACCGGCGTGGATGCTGTAAGCCGTAAAGAATTTTGGGAAATGCTTCAAGGTCTAAAAGTACAAGGCATCACGATTCTCGTTTCCACGCCGTATATGGACGAAGCCAGTTTGTGCGACCGAGTGGCATTAATTCAAAAAGGAGAAATCTTGGATTTGAACACCCCGCAAGGCATTATCGAAAATTATAAAAAACCACTTTGGGCAGTCCGTTCCGACAATATGCACCGATTACTAAACGACCTGAGAAAATACGACCAAACCGACACCTGCTACGCTTTCGGCGACACGCATCATCTGACTTTGAAAAATAGTGATATGACAGCAGATGATATTGAAAGACATTTACAAAACGAGCATCATCATTACGTTGAAGTAAATAAAATTGAACCGAATATCGAAGATTGCTTCATGGCGCTGATGAAGATTTAACCGTTTGGAAGTTCGGAGGTTTGGAAGTTTATAGCGAACTCCCGAACCTCCAAACTCCCAAACCTCCAAACTTAAAAATATGGAAGAAACTGTTATTTCAACCCATAAACTCACCAAACGCTTCGGTGAATTCACTGCTGTAGATGCCATCACCTTTGAGGTGTCGCAAGGCGAAATCTTCGGCTTCCTTGGCGCGAACGGAGCCGGCAAAACCACCGCCATGCGTATGCTCTGCGGCTTACTCTCGCCTACCAGCGGGCAAGCACAAGTAGCAGGTTTTGATGTTTTTAAACAAGCTGAAAAAATCAAGCAAAACATCGGCTATATGAGCCAAAAATTTTCCTTGTACGAAGACTTGACGATTCGTGAAAACATTCAACTCTACGGCGGCATCTACGGCTTGAACAATCGCGATTTGAAATCCAAAAGCGAAGCCCTCATCCAACGTTTGCAATTACAAGAAGAATCCAACAAGCCCGTGCGTTCGCTGCCCCTCGGTTGGAAACAAAAACTGGCATTCTCCGTCGCCATTTTACACGAACCCAAAATTGTATTTCTCGACGAACCCACTGGCGGTGTGGACCCCATTACTCGTCGCCAATTCTGGGACCTGATTTACGAAGCCGCCGCCGAAGGCATCACCGTGTTCGTTACTACCCACTACATGGACGAAGCCGAATATTGCAATCGCGTCAGCATCATGGTGGACGGGCGCATGGACGCGCTCGATTCCCCCGCCGGTTTGAAAAAAACGTACCAAGCTAATTCAATGGATGAAGTCTTCGTTCAGCTCGCAAGAAGAGCCGTAAGAAGTGGATAGTGACTTGTGAATAGCGGTTTTGTAATAATGATTAAATTTTAGTAACAATTTATTTTGAAATAGGATGCGCGGGAGGTCGGCTAATCACTGTTTGACGGAGGAGTTTGATTAGCCTAGCCTTTCCCCGACCTACGGTACGGGATGTTCCATTTGGTGACTTTTTGTGGCAATGACAAAAAGTTACGAGCAATCAAGAGCAACAACAGAAAGTAAAGCCATTAGCAACAGTAAAATCATGGTTCAGTAAATGTGAACACATTAACACCTGAACACAAGAACACAAAAAATGAGACAGTTTATAGCCTTCGTCAAAAAAGAGTTCTACCATATCCTCCGCGACCGACGCACGCTCCTCTTTATGTTCGGCTTGCCGGTGGTACAAATTTTATTATTCGGCTTCGCGCTATCGAATGAAATCAAAAACGCCGGAATCGCCATTCTTGACCATTCTAAAGACGATGCCACGCAGTTGCTCATTGATCGGATGGATGCGAGTCGCTATTTTACAATCGTCAGAAATCTTCATTCCGATACTGAAATCGAAGACGTATTCCGTAAAGGACAAGCCAAAATGGTTATCGTTTTTCCACCTAATTTTCAAGACGAATTATTGCACACCAACGCCGCGCAAGTCCAACTCGTTGCCGATGCTACCGATACAAACACTGCTATCACCATTTCCAATTACGCTTCCGCCATCATCCGCGATTATCAAGATGAATTATTGGACAACCGTCAATTGCCCTACGCGATTAAAATCGAAACCCGAATGCTCTATAATCCACAGCTCAAAAGTGCTTTCAACTTCGTTCCCGGCGTGATGGCGATGGTGCTGATGTTATTGTCTGCTTTACTGACAAGTGTGGCGATTGTACGAGAAAAAGAAATGGGAACCATGGAAATTCTACTCGTATCGCCGATGAAGCCATTACTCGTGGTATTAACAAAAGCAATTCCATATTTATTTTTTTCTTTTATAAATGTAATAATTATCCTGTTATTAAGTGTTTTTGTATTAGGAATGCCAATAAACGGAAGTTTAATCTTGCTTTTGTTAGAATGTCTATTATTTATTTTGACTTCCTTGTCTTTGGGTTTGCTCATTTCTTCCGCTACCAATTCGCAACAAGTGGCAATGTTTATCTCACTCGTCGGATTAATGATGCCCACGATTATATTTAGTGGATTTATGTTTCCGATTGAAAATATGCCCATTCCATTACAAATCATTTCTAATGTTATACCGGCAAAATGGTTTTATATCATTGTAAAATCCGTAATGATTAAAGGCTTGGGCATCGGCGCGATTTGGAAAGAAACCTTGATTTTGGTAGGAATGACGGTATTTTTGATGGGAATAAGTGTGGCAAGATTTAAAGTTCGGCTTGAATAACGAAGTAATAGATTTACTAAATCTTCGAGATTTAGCAAATCTTTATGAAACATGAAATTTGAACACCAAAGCATAATCATAAAAAATGAGAACGCTAACATTTTTATTACAAAAAGAATTTCGCCAAATTTTCCGCGACCCCGCCATCCTACGGATTATTTTCATTATGCCCATTATTCAACTCATTTTACTGCCCTTCGCGGCGGATTATGAGGTGAAAAATATCAACCTGAGCGTCATTGACCACGACCATTCGAGCTATTCGCAGCGCTTAATTTCCAAAATGACCGCGTCTGGCTATTTCCGTTTGACGGATTATTCTGATTCGTACCCAAAAGCGATGCAAGCCGTGGAGCGCGACCGAGCAGATATTGTGGTGACGATTCCGGCACATTTTGAACGGGATTTAGTCAAAGACAACCAAGCCAAAATTATGCTGGAAGCCAATGCCATCAACGGCGTGAAAGCTGGACTTGGCACGGGCTATGCGGCGCAAATCATCGGCGATTTCAATCGAGAAGTACGCGAAAATTGGATAGTCATGCCAACGTTTAACGAGATGCCGATGATTGAAGTCGTGACGGCGAATTGGTACAATCCTGGTATTGATTATCACTTGTTTATTGTGCCAGGTATTCTCGTCGTTTTGGTCACGATGGTCGGCAGTTTTCTCGCTGCGATGAATATTGTGAAAGAAAAAGAAATGGGCACCATCGAGCAAATAAACGTCACACCCATGAAAAAATATCAGTTTTTACTCGGCAAATTGATTCCGTTTTGGGTGCTGGGTTTGATTTCATTGGCAATTGGGCTAGTAGTAGCTTTCGTGATTTTCGGCATCCTTCCAGTCGGTAGTTATCTCACGATTTTTGGTTTTGCAATGGTGTATTTGCTGGCGGTATTGGGTATTGGGTTGCTGGTCTCGACGTTTGCGGACACGCAGCAGCAAGCAACCCTGATTTCCTTCTTTTTTATGATGATTTTTATTCTGTTGAGCGGATTGTACACACCTGTGGAAAGTATGCCGACTTGGGCGCAGTACATCGCGTGGGCGAATCCTGTGTCGCATTTCGTCACTGTCATTCGGGCGATTGTCATCAAAGGAAGTGGTTTTGTGGATATTTTACCGCAGTTGTTTACCGTGCTGGGTTTTGCGGTATTTTTTAATGCGCTGGCGATTTGGAATTATCGGAAGACGGCATAACAGGTGATTGGGGGATGGGGTGATATGGTGATGCACTTCTGACGGCGCGCGTGGCACTTTTGTCTGAACGGTGATTAGTTTGATTTGGATGATTTTTGTGATTTATTCGATAAGAAAGTTAAATCAAGAGCATCACAAAAATCATAAAAATCACAGTTCAGACAACTTCGGCAGTAATTTCTAAAACACTCTCAAAACCCCAACTTCCGCCGTCACCTCTCGGAAAT
>CAZJXN010000073.1:0-17381 GCA_964549655.1 uncultured Saprospiraceae bacterium | reverse complement strand
AGTAATTTCTAAAACACTCTCAAAACCCCAACTTCCGCCGTCACCTCTCGGAAATCGTAGCGCGGATAACTTTTCTGCTTACCCAAATTTGTATTCAAACCAGATTGGACGGAGATTTCCCAGTTTTTACTGGTGCCAATTTTATAGGCTGCGCCTGCTTTGTAAGCAATTCTAAATAAGTCTAAGTTTTTATTATAAAAACCTCCAAAAAAGGGTATCTCTTTTTGTCCTACTTTTTTTGACCAGAAGACTTCGCTGGAAAAGTAAGGCTGCAAACGCTTATTTTTGAAAAAATTTACGCGAACGCCGAGCGGAATTTCTAAAAAGTCAAGTTCTAAAAGAGTAGATTCTTCAACAATGTAATCACAAAGAATACAGTAGAAAATGCCTTCATTTATCACTTTCCTATACCTTGCGCCAGTATATATGTAAAGAAAATTATTTACAACAATACCGCCTTTCATTCCAGCACCATAACTCCAATGGGTTCGTTGTGGTTCTAAATCCCAAGATTCAAAGGCTCTTCGCTCATTGACGAAGCCGGAAAATTCATTCGATTCCAATTTGCTACCTTCTAATACCTTTCCTACCGTCATTTCCGATTGAATAAAAAACCTCGTTTGCGCGAACATCAAATTGCATATAATGAAGAGCGGCAGGAGAAGTAGGAATTTTTTCATACGAATGGTTTTAGCATTTCTTTGTAAGACGGGTGTTTTTAAAAATAGGTTGGTGGCTCTCTTCACACTTTTTATAACCGCAGAGTCGCAGCGCACGCAGCGTTAGGTGTGGTCCACGCCAAAAATCCCATCCTCCTATCTTCCCATCTTCCTTTCCAAATAAAAACGCTTCTCTCATTGACTTCCGCAGAGTTCGTGTGTTATAACAGAAGAATAATTTTACAATTAAGTAGCGAAGCAGGATTAAACTAACATTTTTCTCGCAAAGTTCGCCAAGAAACGCAAAGCCAATAGTTATCCGCTCTGCGTCCTCTGCGCCTCTGCGGTTAAAAAAAAGTGCTTCAGCACTTATTAAATCACCTAACCATGAGAACCGTTAAAAAAATTTTATTTCCCATTGATTTTTCGGAGACGGCTAAAAATGCCTTTCGGTATTGCATTCGACTTGCCGATGAATATGGGGCTTCGATTCACTTGCTGCACGTGGTGTCGCCGGCGCTGCAAATGATGGACACGCCTATCATTGCGGCGGATGTGACGCTTGATAAAATCGAAACGGCGAAAGAACTCTTGCAAAGTTTTGTGGATATGTCGCTGCTGCAAGTGCAGGGGTCACACGCGCTCCATCGCATCCCGCCTATGCAGTCGCACGTGGAAATTGGGGAGGCAGTGAGTGTGATTACGAAAACGGCGCGGTTTGAAAGTGCAGATTTGATAGTGATGGGCACGCGCAATGAACACGATACGCTCGAGCGCTTTTTTGGAAGTATGACGACAGGGGTGTTGGAGCGCGCGCATTGCCCGGTGTGGGTGGTGCCGGAAGAGGCGCAGTTTGATAAGCTGGATATTGCGGCGTATGCCACGGATTTGCAGGAAGCGGATGCGGAACATATTTGGCAGGCAAGTCAGTTATTGGAACCCTTTCATCCGACCGTCCACTGCGTGCATGTAAGTAACAACGGACACGATAACCACATAAATTTTCAAGATATAGAGCGATTTTTTGCTTCAAATGCGCCCGCGCTGAAGATTCAATTTCATCAGTTAGAAGGCAAGTCCGTGTCGGATAGTCTGGAGGCTTTTTCGCAGGCGAATGGCGTGGATGTGCTTATTATGTACGCGCCGCAGCATAACCTTATCGAACGTATTTTCTATCCGAGCGAGACCAAGCGTATGGCGTTGAATACGCGGATTCCTTTATTGTTGTATAAGACGGAGTAAGTAGTCACACAAAATTAAGTGACATTTTTCACGCAAAGCCGCAAAGCCGCAAAGTGTTGAATATCATGTTTTAGAATTTCTGCGCCATTGCGCCGCTGCGGTTCAGAATATGCTCGATTACTTAATTAAGATATGAATCTACTTTACAACTCCATTTTTTTAAATCACGACACCGGCGCGCACCCCGAAAACCGCAAACGTCTTGCGCAATTCAATGACTTGCCCGAAGCGCCACTTGTAGATGGTCGTCCGTTTTTAGAATTGGTGCATTCGGCAAATTACATCAGATTAGTAAAAGAAGCGGCACAGCATAGTTTATCTTTGGATGGTGATACGCTGACCTCGGTTGGCAGTTTTGAAGCGGCTTATAACGGTGTGGGCTTGACGATTGCAGCGGCTGAAACGAATGATTTTGCGCTCGTGCGTCCGCCGGGGCATCATGCGTACCCGACACGTGGGAGTGGCTTTTGTTTGTTTAATAATGTGGCAATTGCAACGCAAAAACTGGTGAATGAAGGCAAACGCGTCGCCATTTTCGACTTTGACGGGCATTTGGGAGACGGTACGGAAGCTATTTTTTATAATACGGACAACGTTTTGTTCTGGTCTACGCATCAATATCCGGCTTTTCCGGGGAATGGTTTTGTGGATGAAATTGGAGAAGGCAAGGGCAAAGGTTTTACAATAAACGTCCCGCTTCCGCCGGGCAGTGGAGATGATGTATTTTTTCACGCAGTGGATATTTTTTTGCCAGTATTGGAGCAATTCCAGCCCGATGTGGTCGCCATTTCTGCCGGTTTTGATGCGCATCAATTGGACCCCTTGTTGCAACTAAAGTTCTCTACGCAAGCGTTTTATAAAATCGGTTGGCTACTGAGCGAGCGTTTTCCGCGTGTTTTTGCGACGTTGGAAGGTGGGTATCATTTGGAAGCGTTGAAAAAGTCTATTTACAATTTTCAGGCGGGTATCAATCATGCGCCCGTGCCGTTTGAAGAATCGTCAACTACCTCGCACCGAAGCGTGTGGGAGACTTATGAAGTGTATTTGCAGGCGGTGTTGGGGAAGTTGTCGGCGTATTGGAAATTTTGAAAAAGGGAGGATAGGAGGATGGAAAGATAGGACTTTGACAGCACTTGTTGCTTGCCCTCAATACATAATTGGAACGCGGATGACGCGGATTGAGCGGATTCACGCGGATAGTTTATTTTGTACGTCTGCGCACACTTTATAAAAATACGTTGTACCTGTGTAAATCCGTGTTCTATCAAGCGATACACACAAGTGCAGCAAAGTTGAAAATTTAAATTCGTAAAAATATTGTCTAATCTCGTCAAATATACAAAATCCGTAACGCTCAAAGACGGTACGACCGCCCTACTGCGCCCTATCCGCCCGGAAGACGAGGTGCTGTTAGCGCAGATGTTTCAATACCTTTCCAGAGAATCTTTGTATTATCGTTTTTTTGGGTACGTGCCGCAGTTTACGCATGAGTTTTTGGAGCGATATATTCAGATTGACCACGAGCGCGAGGTTGCCATTGGCGCTGAAATAGCCGACGAAGACGAGCGCAAAATAATAGGCGTGGTGCGCATCATCGCGGATGCGGAGGGCGACCGCGCCGAGTACGCCATCCTCATCGCCGACCCGTGGCAGCGGCAGGGCTTGGGTTATTTATTGACTGATTTTATTTTAGAAATTGCGCGCGAGCGAGGCATTCGTACTATTTACGCTTCAGTGCTGGCTACGAATAAGGGCATGATTCACTTGTTTGAGAAAAAGGGGTTTACGATAAAAAGGGATGGGTTTGATGCGTTTCAGGTGGAGCGGGAGTTGTGAGGGCGCGGCCTTCTCTTCACTTTTAGTTTTCTTTTGCAAAATATTTCCGGCCACTTTTGTCTAAATTATCGGCATAAAAATAAGTTTAACCACAAAGTACACCACCACAAAGTACACCAGGGATTCTTTTGTGGACTTGGTGAAATCTTTGTACACTTTGTGGTTAGCTTTAAAGTTATTATTGTCTTTTTGTCTAATTTGCAAAGCTTTACACGATTGCTATGACTGGGCTACTGCATTACATCCGTACTTCGCTTTTGCTGAGAGGCGCGCTCGTGGCGTTGCTGCTGGGCTGCGTGGGTATTGGTGTAATAGGCGAGTGGTTAGTTTTTAAAATCATACAATCCGATATTCATCAAGCCATCGAAATTCAAATAAAAACGGGCGCATCTTCCGATGGTTTAGTTACGATTAAAATTTCAAATACGAATCCGCCGAGCGACTTTACGTGGGTAGAAAAACACGAGTTTCGCTATAAAGGCGAGATGTATGATATTGTAAAACAGGAAGTTACAAACGATACGACTTATTACACTTGCATCCATGATGTGCGAGAATCTGCGCTTTATGCGAATATGGAGCAGCAGATACAGGACGAATTTGCGACCAATCCCGAGCGTCAACAGCAGCATAAAAACTTGTTGCAAAAGATTCCAAAAATTTATATTCTTGCTAATGATTTGATTTTTCTGGGTTTTAAGTGTGATACCCAACAGCCAGATGCAAAACAAACCGCTTGGGCGAATGTCTCCCCCACTATCCTCTCGCCGCCACCAGAGTGCGTATAAGTTCCTTTTTTTAAATAATTTTCACGCAAAGGCGCAAAGACGCAAAGTTTTTGTAGTGCTATGATTTTATTAAAAATTATAATTTCATTATTTCTCTTTGCTTGGATCGGATATAATTATTTACAATGCTGAGTCCGACGTGAAATCTGGCATCTGAATCTGACATCTAAAATTTTTAACAATTATGAAAAGCTTTACACTCTGGGGCTTATTTATGCTATTTATCAGCGTTCTTTCCGCACAAACGGATACACTTATTGAAAGTCAACTAAATGAATTGGTAATATCTGCTACTAAATATGAAACACCGAAGCGGAAAGTCGCACAGCAAGTACAAATTATTGACAGCCGAGAAATTGCGATACAAAATGCACAAAATGCAGCTGACCTGCTGATGAATAGCGGCGAAGTATTGGTACAAAAAAGCCAGGGCGGCGGTGGAAGCCCTATCATTCGTGGGTTTGAGGCAAATAAAGTGCTGGTTGAAATAGACGGCTTGCGCCTGAATAATGCTATTTTTCGCGGCGGTCATTTGCAAAATGTGTTGCGTATTGACAATAATATAATTGAACGATTAGAAATATTGTTTGGTCCAGCTTCCGTATTATATGGCAGCGATGCGTTGGGCGGCGTGATGCATTTTATTACAAAAAAACCACAACTGAGTACCATTGGTGGCAATGCCTACGTGCGTTACAGTACAGCAAATGAAGAAAAAACCGGACACGTTGACTTGAATTTTGGCGGCGGTAAAATTGCTTCGTTAACGAGTTTTACCTATTCTGATTTTGGAGATATTACACAAGGGAGTGAGCGAGATGATAAATATCCCAACTTTGGTAAGCGGAGCTTTTATGTAGAACGGATTGATAATAAAGATGTTATCGTAAACAATTCGGATGTGGACAAGCAAGTAGGCACGGCTTATTCACAATATGATATTTTACAAAAAATATTATACCAGCAAACTGATAACCTTTCTCATACGTTCAATTTTCAATATTCTAATAGTTCCAATGTACCGCGTTATGACCGATTAACCGAAGGTAGCATTACGAGTCCTGCCTATTCGCAATGGTATTATGGTCCGGAAGAACGTTTGTTGGCAAGTTATCGGTTGGACAATCAGGTAAATAATTCTTTAATAGATGAATATTCTATTATACTGGCGTATCAAAATGCGAAGGAAAGTCGCCATAGCCGCCGCTTCAATAACACCGGACTCAAGCATCAGTACGAAGATGTAAAAGTAGCTTCTATTGATTTTGATGCTACCAAGCAATTGAATAAACATAAAATAATATTTGGCATTGAAGCCTATTTGAACTGGGTAGATTCAAAAGCCACTCGTACCAACGTGGCGAACGAGACGGAAACGCCCGCCGATACCCGCTATCCGAATGGTGGCAGTACCATGAATAACTATGCTATTTATGTACAAGATAATATTGACATTAGTGAAAAAGTAATTGCAAATGCGGGCTTGCGCTATAATTATACTATGCTGGAGGCAACGTTTGATGATAAATCTTTTTTTCCATTTCCTTACAACACCGCAGAACAGGATTTTGGAGCACTAAGTGGTAATATTAGTCTGGTATTACTACCTTCCGATAAGACTAAAATAGCTCTGATTGGCTCTACAGGTTTCCGCTCCCCCAATATTGACGACTTAGCCAAAGTATTTGAAACTGCAAAAGGCAGACTCGTAGTACCCAACCCGAATATAACGCCAGAATATACTTATAATGCCGAAGTAAATATCACGCAATGGTTTGGTAATAAAGCACAAATACAAGTAGGTGGTTATTACACTTGGTTACAGGATGCCATTGTGTTGGGTAAATTTCAGCTAAATGGACAGGATAGCGTTACTTATGACGGTGTAAAGAGTGGCGTATTTGCGTATCAAAATAATCAAAAGGCTTACATCGCAGGTGCTAATGCGGGACTTTCCATTTACCTCACTCAGGCGCTCAAATTAAGCGGTACGGTGACGTACACGTATGCGAGAATCACGACCGAAGGCAGTGCAGAGAAGCCTTTGGACCATATTCCACCTGTGTTTGGCAGGGCTTCGCTGGCTTACGAGAAAGGGCGTTTGCAAGCAGAAATTTGGAGTTTATTTAATGCTAAAAAAGATATTAAAGATTATTTACTCAATGCGGAGGATAATGAAATCTATGCTACGCCCGATGGGATGCCCGCTTGGAATACGCTGAATGTTCGCGCTGGGTATGAGTTTGCGCGCTACTTGACGGTGCAATTGGCTTTGGAAAATATTTTGGATACCAATTATCGGGTTTTTGCTTCAGGCGTGAGTGCGCCGGGCAGGAATTTTAGAGTGACCTTGAGAAGTTCGTTTTAGCCGTTAGGATATTGGGATATTTTTTCTCCCGCGGATTTCGCGGATTTTTCTCTGCGAAATCTGCGGGAGAATTTTAAAAATGAATAATGCAAAAAGAAACAACCATCCGACAAAAACAAGCCAAATGGCTGCGGGTTTTTCGAAAAATACATCGGATTACGGCGTCTTTGACGTTTATTATTTTTTTGTTAGTGGGTATTACGGGCTTGCTATTGGCTTGGAAAAAACATTCGGGTGGGGCGATTTTGCCGGAGACTAAAAAAGGAACTTCGACCGATAAAAAAGATTGGCTTTCGCTGGATAGTTTAGAAGTTATTGCAATACAGGCACTTGCAGAACAAAATCCAGATTTGAATCCAGAAATAGACCGCATAGACGTGCGTCCATCCAAAGGCGTTTTGAAATTCACTTTTACCGAGCATTATTACGAAGTGCAACTCGACTGCGCGACGGGTAAGGTGATGCACGTACAAAAGCGTTTTTCCGATTTATTTGAACAGATTCACGACGGCTCAATTGTGGATAAGTGGTTTGGTATCGGCGGCGGCTGGTTCAAATTGACGTATGCGAATATTGCGGCGTTATCGTTACTCACGTTTACAATTACCGGTTTTTGGCTGTGGTACGGACCGAAGGTGATGCGGAAGAGTAAGTAGGCAGTGGGCAGTGGGCAGTTTTCAGTAGGCAGTGTGTGACGTTGACTGCCCACTGCCTACTGCGTACTGCCCACTGCCTACTTCAATCTTCCCTCTACCCAAATTTTAATTTCTTCCAAGCCTTTTTCTGCTTGCAAATCGGTGGAAAGTTGTTGGAATATCGCTCGGCGTTCGGTTCTATCTGCGTAAAGTGCATCTTTTAAATGATTGACAATCAAGAATTCTGCCGAATTGCGTTTGCCCTTTTTTATCAGATAGCGAATAACAGAGGAGACGAGCGATTCTACAAATTCGGTATTGCCTAACTCAAAATGAATAACTAATTGGAAAACAAGTGCTTGCGACCGAATATCCTGTCGTTCTTCTGATTTTGGTTCGTTTAGAATTCTATTTATCCATTCTAAAGTATTGGCATAATCTTTTTGCATAAAAAAAGCCATCGCGATATTGTAAAAAAAAGTCAATTGACGAGATTTTGTAATGTTGATGGCATACGTTTGCAGGCCTGTATTAATATCCGGTATCATCTTAATGACGGCTTGGTATTCGTTTCGGACGTGGTGATACAGCATTTTGAGGTAATTAGAATGATTGAATACGAGTGCTTTGATCTTAAAACTCTTCGCCTGAAAAGTTTGCATTTTCATCAAAATCAATGGAAATTCTTCTAAATTATTGATACGCAGGCAGTTATTCAAGTAATTATTTAAATGATTGATGTATCGCTCTTGGTCCTCTTCAATTAAGAAAGGATTTTCTTCCTGCAAATTAATCAACTGACGCAGGTGATGATTGGCAGTCGTAAAATTTTTCGTCATATTAGCGTGATGCAAATGGAGCAAGTGATAATAATTGCGCATCTCAAAAGAGAAATCTTCGGGCGAGTTTAAAGATAATATATCGGCTTGTTGCACCACTTTGGAGAGCGATTCCTGCGCTTCATTGTTATTGCGGTAATTCAAAAAAACAGTTTCATACAAGTTAAGCATCTGAAATTGTCCTTGCACGCGGCGAATGCAAGTGTCGGCTTCCATTTGTCGCTCTTGAATTCGCTCGTTGGCTTTGTTGGAGGTGTACCGACGAATTAATTTTCTTTCTAATAATACAATATCCAAGTGGTCTACGTCATATTGATGTTGAGCAGCGATGCGTTTCGCTTTTTTTATCAATTTCGTAGCTTGCGTCAGCAGTCCTTTTTCTACCAGCGTGTGAATGTCAAGGCGTAGTTCTTGCAAACTTATTTTGGCGGAAGCACCGGCATTATAGCTGCGCAGACTGCGTAAGATAAGGTTGTACAAATAATTTTTGCTGGAAGATAAATTTTCAGCAAAGCGCGTTTTTCCTAATTTTGTTTTTAAAGCGGCTTCTTCGTATTCAGTCATCGTTTCTACCAGCTCAAATAGACGTAAATACTGATTTTCACCGTTTAAGATATGACGTTTTGCGAATATCTTAAAATGGCGTTTTTCTGTTGGCTCTAAAGATTTTATTAATTCGTGTAGGGCATCAGATATAGGCATGACTTCTAATTTTTTAGGTTTATTTTCTAACGTATTGTATTGAAAATAAATTATTTACAAGTATATTTTTTACAATCAGACTCCTAAAAAATCAGAAAAGTTTGCTTGCAAATACATATATGAAGGAGCTATCTTTGTATCGCAACCGGAAGAAATAGCAATACCAGCGACTCAGAGACCAAGCGACTGGATGACTAAAAGAAGAAGGAGGTCTGATAATTTAAAGCTTCGATTAAATATTTTAAACAAACAGGATGAAAAACACTAAAGTTATTTTCGGTTTGCTTGCTGCCATCGTGGTAGCTGCTTCTATGGGCTGCAACTGCCCGCAATGCCCGCCTCAGCAGGAGAGCAACATTGTCATTGATGATGTGGATACAGCTCGTTTTATGATTGTCATTGATGATGTGGACACGGCTTATGTCGCTATGCCTATTCCAAAAGTAAAAAAACTGGACTCTCTGTTTCGCTACTCTATTGTGATTGATGATGTAGACACGGCTCGTTTTAAAATCGTAACGGACGACGTAGATGCTGCCAAAATGATTGACATCATCACGAAACCGAAAATGAAGGCTGAGAGAGCAGATAATCCAAAGCAACAAAAACGATAAAAGTTAGGAGTTTGGAAGTTTGAGGTTTGGAAGTAAATTCCGAACTGCCAAACCTTAAACCTCCAAACCCTTCTTCCTCTTAGCAACTATCCTATCTGACAACAAAGAATTCCATTTTCATGTATTGCTGGTCGTGTACCGGCGTGGGACTGCCATGCGTTTGCAATTATCCCTTGCACCTGTGTGACCCCCGAAAACCAATTTCGTTTTGACATGACTCGAAAGAGTTGATAATCCCATGTTTTTTTAATCGAAGCGTTATAGGGCGTTTTCCGAAAAATCCGAATTGCCAGATTTAGGAGAGCGCCCGGCTTCGATAGTCCCTTGAAAAAATTTAAATCCCAATTAAACCAATTTTTGTTTTTCGATTCCTAAAACCATTAATCCTTTGACACTGAAGTACTGGGCGCTCTCCGCACCTCCGAATTGCCAACTTAGGAGCGCGCCCGACTTCTTTTTTTTAGCAGAAAGTAGATACTAACTGCTTGGCAGACAACTGTTTAAACTAAATCTATACTTCATTTTAAATTTTACAAAAAAAGGGTGATTAGGCAAACTCGGATTTTCACGCTAAATTTTTATGTAACCCCACAACAGGCGGCTTCGGTCGCCTGTTGCTTTTTGGACCTTGATTCGTAGGATTTTTGGAGGGCTTGATTTGCCGCGCATCTCTCCTTTATTACTCGTCCCTTCTTTCCTGCTCATCGCTCCTTCCGCTGTTTGAACATTTCTTTGATTCAACCTTTCTAAAAAGACTTAGCCCAACATTCCAACGCCTAAACATCCATTTCCAACAGTTTTTTGGTAAATCAATAAATTTTCATATATATTTGTATCTAATAGAACAGTTACAACGTTTGAGATGTCTTGTGATAGCACAAATCAACTTCAACTCACTAAATATCCTACGAATGAAACAGCAGCGCTTCTTTTTACTACTATTGCTTTCTATGATGAGTATATCCCTGATAGCGCAGGATGGCTCTGTGTTTAGTACGACCCCCTCTACAACGACTACGCCTACCACAACGGAGGTACAGAAAACGGCACAAGGCGTACCTACTGCGAGAGGCAATTTTATGATTGGCACGGGCATTGGTTTTTCTACTTCCAGATCCAAAGTGAATAGTACCAGCAATGCCGGCAATTTTGATGGAGATGGTGGCTCCGCTTCCCAGTTGAATCTGAGTCCGGGCATTGGCTACTTCGTTACAAATAATTTTGCTTTTGGTATCGGTATGGATTTTATAGCCAGCCGCACGAATGCGAGAATAGACATAACAGACCCCAACTCTCAAGAACAAGAATCCATCAATAGCAATTTGCTTTTTGGTCCCTTTGCAAGACTGTATCTGGCGGCTTCTCCTGATAAAGCATTCTTTCTGGGTACTACGCTTGGATTTGGAGATTCACGCGATGAGTTTAGTACCGTCAATAATGAACAACGAACTATCAATAATAATATCATTACCGTAGGAGTAGGTCCTGGTTTTACCGTTTTCTCTCGCAGCGGTTTAGCGCTGGAAGCCGCCGTACGCTATAACTATGCCCGCAGTAGAAGTGATATTCAGGTGGATAATGTATCGCAAAAAACCGTTACCCGTACACACGCGTATGACTTTTCGGTTGGATTGCAATATTATTTTGGCGGTATTAGAAAAATAAATGAGACCGTTCCAGCTACCGATGCTAAGTTTTAAGCTTAACTCTTGTTGAGAACTTGGCAAATTAATTTGTTGGTTTTCAGCTATTTAATATTTTGTAAAAATCTGCATCCGACGGACGGTTATCCTCCTTCGGATGTTTTTTATTTTTATGGACTAACTTGAACATCTCTGCTTTTTATCCTTTTTATAAAAGAGTTTGATACTGGATACAGGTTATCAATCCTTACTTGACATTCCTCAGCACTAACCATTTTAATAACCTAAAAAACCAAAATCATGGCTGGCACAACAGATTATATCAAAGGCAACTGGAAATGGCTGAAAGGCAAATTCAAAGAAACCTATGGCGATTTGACCGATGACGATTTGATGTACGAAGAAGGCAAAGAAGACCAACTCATCGGTCGCCTTCAGACGCGCCTCGGCAAAACCAAAGCCGAACTCGAAGATGAAATCCTCAACTGGAACGAGAAAAAATAATGCACTCTTCTGAGACTTAGATAATTAGCTTTTGTACCTTCGGGCGCGGGGGCTAATTTCTTTTTGACCTTGATTCGTAGGATTTTTGGATTGTCTTGATTTGTTTCGTACCCACTACTCGCCAATCACTATTCACTACTCACTACTCACTACTCACCAATAACTATTCACTACTCACTGTCCTTCATTCACTTCCTTTATAAAATCAATCACGCCTTTCATAAACACCTGTTGGTCGTCCCACATCGAAAGATGGCTGCCATTTGGACAATACAGATAGCGACCATTTTGCACCAATTTACTCATTTCTTCCATCTCCGCTGGGTTCATCGTGTCGTATTTTGCGCCGACGGTGAGCGTTGGGACTTTTATTTCTGACAGCCGATTCCAAATATCCCAATTTTGTAAAATGCCGCCCGGTACGAATTCGCTTGGTCCTTGCATATATTCATACACAAATTGGTTGACGTGTTTGAAACTGCGCGCTACCGGGTCCGGCAATTCCGGCAAACGGCATAAGTGTTTGGTATAATATTCATTAAAAACCATTTCTTGATACGCCGGATTCACAAAATCTTTTTTCATTTCGTAAGCTGATAGGGAATCCAGCAAAGACGGGCGCAATTCGCTACGCAATTTTGCATTATAAGCCGCATATTTAGAAAAACTCGCCGTCATATTACAAATCAATAATCCTTTCAAATTATCTTGATATTTCAGCGCGTATTCCATCGCCAGCATACTGCCCCAGCTATTGCCCAAGAGGTAAAAATTGTCCTTCGTCAAGCCTAATTTCTTGCGCACCGTTTCTACTTCTTCTACAAATCTCGGGATATTCCAAAGCGTGGTATCATTCGTTGGCTGGTCGGAATAGTAAGAACCCAACTGATCATATTCATAAAATTCGATATTCGCCTGCGGAAAAAAACTTTCAAAACATTCCATATACTCATGCGTCATTGCTGGACCACCGTGCAGCAGCAGCACTTTTATTTTTGGATTATTACCAAACCGCTTCGTCCACACTTTATACCCACCTTCTATTTCAATCATCTGAATACCAGCCATTTGGAAGTCATCGGGTGTGGTAAAGTTGACGTAATCGCAGGAAGAGTCGGAATTTGCAGTATTGGTATCTGATTGTTTTGGCTGGCAAGCCGAAAGAAAAACTAAGGTGCAAAGGAAAAGTAAGTTGAGTGGTTTCATACAATAAAAAATTTTAAATTATTTTAAATTGAAGTATGGGCATTTCCGATTTCCGACTTTGTGAACTTGTTTAAAATGGAAGATCTTATCTAACATGAATGGAATAGCTCGGCTCTGCGTTCCCTCATTTAACCACAAGGCTCACAAAGTGTTCCTTGTGAATATGGTGAAAATCCTCGTGCCCTTTGTGGTTAAAGGTATTGTTGGCTTGATACTTACGACTTTGTTAATACCCATTCGGAAAACATATTCTATATTTTCATCCATTTTAAACAAGTTCTGTGTTTCTGATTTGGCTAAAGCGTATTTAAGTTGGAAAGATAAAAGAAATTTAGGATTTTTTTCCTGTACCAAATCCTACCATTCGTCACCTGAATATTAACGTACGTGTACTTTTCATAAGTAAATTATTTATTTTACTTTATTAAAATATGATTTTGAATTATATTGCCCCACAAACACTACAACACTTTGAACGCCGTAGCGACCAAACCCATTATTCAAAAAACTACCCAAGAACCGGAACACAAACGCAAGCCTCGAAATCACCGCTGGCTCTTGCTTTTAATTGCCCTTAGTGCTATCTTGTACTTTGCAAAAGAGACGACCCCGACCCAACATTGGGAAGCGGTTGACTTTTTGGAAAAATGACCCGATGGCAAGCCACAGCCGACGCAGAAAGATTTGCGAAAGTTGCAGAAGGAATTGGAGGAGATGGATAATTCAGAACAGTATGTGTTGATAGCTCGTATAGCAGGGAATTACCTATGTTATAGCTGCGAAAGGCAAGACAGCGTTTATCTGAATGAAGGCGAAACATGGAAAATCGGCGTTAATCGCAAAGGTGAAAAAGTCAGATATCCAGATGGCAAAAAAGACCCGAGATTGCAATATTTTGTGCAATTTAAGGGTGACTATGGAGAATGTTTGAGACAGGAAAAAATAAAAATTTACTGGTATGTTAGTTCGCCAGAAAACATAAAACGGATACGTCCCTTGCGGCGACCACCCGGTAATAAAATAAGAAGATAAAACTTATATTATGATTGATTCCCGTTATGCGCCATTCAAATTTACCTCTATCACTTGGCACGAGGTAGGTGACAAAATTGATTTTGATAATTTAAATACGCTGGAAGAAGTAGTTAACGTTCATCTTCGTCTTGCGGAATACGGCAATAATATTACTTCTATCTACTTCATTTTTGTTGCATTACAGTCTCCCGCCCTTTTACATCCTGAAGGCGTAACATATAGTAAGAAAAATCATGGAATATTCATGCAGATACACTTGCCTTTTCATCTCGTGGAGCAATATAATAAAGCACAAGTCATGCAACTCATGGCTTCTTTTTATTTGAATGCAATGAGGACGCACTTGCCCAAGCTGCGCATTCCTGATTTTGATTATCAACGGTTTATACAAGATGTGGAGGCGTTGTTTGAAGAGAAAGGGTGGCTGGTGGGGGAAAAAATGGGGATGTAAGATGGAAATTGTGGCTTTATCTTACATATTCTTGCCTACTTGTCCCATCGGGACTAAACATTTGTAACCCTCACTCCCGCACCCTCGTTCCCACCACTGCCGCTACCAACACCAATCCCGCCACCATCCCATACGCAATCGGTAAACTAAACTGCTCGGAAACCGTGCCAATCAATAACCGCCCCGTCATACCACCAATCACTCCCGCCGTCGCCACAGATGCTAAACCGGTACTCGGCGATACATTCGGCGTACGAGCCGCTGCGCTAAAAACGACTGGAACAATCGCTGAAAATCCGACTCCACAAAGTATAAAACAAACCACGCCTGCAATCGGAGATGGAGCCACCGCAAGTAAAAGCAAACCCAGCGCACCTGTGACCGTACCGATGCGAATCGTGTTCCGCGTGCCCCAGCGCATCCGTATCGCATCGCCGGAGAAGCGACCCAAAGCCATTGTCAAACAAAAACCAGCGTACCCCAAACTGCCAATAAACGGCGAGCTACCCAATTCATTTCTCAAATAAATAGCACCCCAGTCACCAATCGAGGCTTCCGCAAGAATAACGCAAAAACTGATAAATGCTAGCACCAGCAAGGATTTGCCGGGCAGTACGAATCGAGGTCCTTGCGCCGTCGGTGTATCAGGTATCGAAAGCACGATAGGACGCAGTGCTAAATGTGCTCCCAACATAATCAAACTCATTGCTACAAAATGCGGTAAAATCGGTACGCCCGTCGTCGCAATCCACCCAGAAAGTGCCGCGCCAATCATGCCGCCGACACTAAACATCCCATGACAAGCCGATAGAATCGTGATGCCCTCGTGCCGCTCCAAGGAAGTCGCCGCCGCATTGATGGCGATATTCATAAAACTGTTGGCAGCACCGAGCAGCATCAAAGCCAGCGTCAGCGACCATTGGTCGAATGCCAAAGGCGGAAGCACGATAGCGGTACAAAAAAGTAAAGTACTCAACACTGCGACTTTACCTGTCGGAATTTTAGAAAGTAGCCAGCCCGATGCAAAGGAAGTCAAGAGCGAACCGATAGATAAGCCGAGCAGTGCCATGCCGAGTTGGGCGTTATTCAAACCCAAATTTGCCTGAATGGCAGGAATACGCACAAGCCAACTTCCGGTGAGCAAGCTCAGCGTGAAAAAAGAAAAACTGATGGTTAAACTGGGTGTATGATATGTTAGAATACGCAAAGTCTGTATCATAAGTTGATGTGCTAATGTGCTGATTTGCTAATTTCGCGTATTAGTCAATCAATTGACAAAGCTAATAATGTTGACGAACGACTTAAAGCAAAAATTAGCTATTAAAGCAAAGTATATTTGGAATTTGGCTATTTCAAATACAGTTACACAATTTAATTTGGAATTTACTTTTCAAGTGAACCAGATGAGAAAGCGGTTTGTTTTTGAATTAGTGATAGAATGACTTTATAATTATCTGTTACGTATTAAATTAATAGCTTGATTATCCATTGTTTATCATCCGTTAGCCTTCCCTCTTTAAAAACAAAAGTGACACCCAACGTGGATGTCACCTTTCCCAATGATTTAAAACTAAATGGTAATGTATGAAACTAACTAAACCGCTACAAAGTTAAGAAGGATTTTATTGGAATACTACGTTAATTTTAGCATCTTGTGGTGCTATTTTAACCGACTTGAACTCAAAAAAGCGTTTTCATGTTAATACAGTGTAAATTAACTGTTTTGAAATTGCAAATAAAATTTGGTTTGACCCTATTTATCAAAATAATATGAAAGCAACACTCGAAAAAATAGAACCGATTTTCGGAAACTCATTTACCATTCGGAAATTTACCGACTGTGATTCCAAAGCGTACTGGCATTTCCATCCAGAGTATGAAATCGTATTTATTTCCAATGGTAGAGGCAAGCGGCATATCGGCGACCATATCTCTTATTTTGAAGATGGCGACTTGATTTTTCTGGGTCCGAATCTTCCACACTTTGCGTTTACCGAGGAATTACACGAGGAACACGTAGAAGTGGTATTGCAGATGAAAGCAGATTTTTTGGGCAAGGAGTTTTTTCAACGCCCGGAAATGAATGCCATTCGCCAATTGTTTGAACGGGCGGAACAAGGATTGTCCTTTTCAAAAGAAACCAAGCGACGCGTTGGCGAAAAGCTCTTGAACATGATGGAAATGCAAGGTTTTGAGCGGTTGTTGGAATTGCTGTCTGTGCTGCATTTGCTGTCCATTTCCGACCATTACGCGTTGCTCAACGCCAGTGGTTTTGCGGTGGAAGTGAGTGCCCAAGACCATGACCGGATTGAACGCATCTACGACTACGTGCAACAAAATTTTCTGGATGAAGTGAGTCTGGATGAAGTTGCCAGCCGCGTGAATATGACCGTGCCTGCCTTTTGTCGGTATTTTAAAAAGCTGACGCACAAGACGTTCACCGAGTTTGTCAACGAAATTCGCATCGCGCACGCCTGTCGGCAGTTAGGTAATGAGCATCTCAGTATCGCGGCGGTGAGTTTTGAAAGTGGCTTTAATAACTTGTCGCATTTTAATAAACAATTCAGAGAAATAACGGGCGTGAATCCACGGGAATATCGGCGGAATATGAAGAAAGTGATTAGTGATTAGGGAATTGGGAGTAATGATTTGTGAAACGTTATTTGGGAGGGGTGATTTGTGAAATGGGATTGGTGAATAGTGATTGGTGAGATGGGAAGGGTGATTGTGAAACGTTATTTAGGAGTAGTGATTTGTTGGTTGAGTGTGCTGATGTAGCCATTTAATTTTGCTTTAAATTCTTCTATCATCGCGCTTAACTGTTGAAATTTTGCTTCATCTAACAAATTTCGCTGTTTA
>CAZJXN010000072.1:22561-26371 GCA_964549655.1 uncultured Saprospiraceae bacterium | reverse complement strand
TTGTTCTGCGATTTTACTTTATCCAATAGCCGAAAATTGCAGATATTAATGCTTTCCCAACCTCTCCCAAAACGGGAATTTCAGACTGGTAATTTACAGCAAAGAGAGCGGCAACAAATAACCCGATAGTTACAACTATTCTCTTTACCGCATTCCTCTTATCTTCGGCACTCTTTTTATTAGAACCAAGATGAGGGCGATAATTAAGTGCCTCAATAGTTTCCGCTATCGTAGTTCCAAAATGTTTCATTTCTATTTTTTATTTTTATTCTCCTCTTTATTTTTTTGTTTTTCGGGTTGACTCTTTTCTTTTTTCTCATTACATCTTTTATCGTTTTCTTTATCGTCATCGTCGTCGCAGATGATAATAATCAAACCTGCAATTGTGCCTGTCCCAATGAGGATATATTTGCCACTTGGTTTTTTGGATTGCTTAAACTGATTCTCATACGATTCCGTGAATCGTTTCTGAAAATCAATTAAATTAACAGGTTCATTTTTAAACTTTGATTGAACCTCAAACAAGCCATTAACTGTATGTTCAAAATCAATATGAGATGTTGTTCTCATGTTCACATTGAGGTCATAAGTATTGCAAGAAATGCTCAGACCTGATTTATCAAGTGTCTCAACCTTTAATGGTTCATCAAAGTTTATCTTTCCTTTGGAATTATTGAAAACAAATAAAGGGGTTTCATTGTCCTTCAACATCATAAGTTCAAGGGCAAGCATTTCTCTACTGTCAACCATTACTGCATTTGGTGTTTCTTCAATTTTGGAGTTGAGTTCCATTATCTTCATTGCTGTTACTCTATCGCAATCATACAACTGCATAGTAGTTTCAATATCTTTTGAAGCAATATAAATTATCTTGACATTTGATTTTTTAACTGAGGGGTATTTCAACATTTGAATGCTGTTGGGTATAAATTTTACTCCTTTATCAGAAAGGGTTTTTGCAAACTCAGATGTCAATTTACCGTCTGATATGACATTTGGTTTTGCTTTGAGTAAATTTAAAAACTCTATTGGCAAGGCTTCCGAATCGTGAATCGCCAAATAACCATCAGTTGTTCTAATTCCATAGCCCATAAAATTTGGGTCATCAGACTTTGATATATAAATGTAGTCATCAAATGCTCCTTGCTTGTTTTTGAACCTGAACCCCGTAATGTCTCGCAACGTTTGCAATTGTTCTTCGGATAGTTTTCCGTTTTTAAACAAAGAAATCAATTGCACATTACCTTCTACATTATCCCATAATATAAATTCGCCTAAAATACCTGTCCGTTCGGCGTGGGCTGTTGCTATTTTCAAATCAAGGTTATCATTGTAGTTGCTTATGACTTCTTCTGTGTATCGGTTCACGAAGTCGAATTCTTCTCCGAACGACTTTTTCAATTTGTTTCGATTTGTCGTATAGGATTCTAAATCCTTGACAAAAATTTGCCTATATTCATTTGGAAACTTTTTGTCAAAGAGAAGTTTTGCCTTGTTGATTTGAGCCTTAGTCAAGGCTGTGCCATGCAAAATTGTAAGCACTTCAAGGGCTTGCTCATCCTTTAATTTAGTAATCGTGTTTTCAAAATCTTCAATTCCTTCCCGAACTTCTTTTTTTACGGCAAATGCATCCTTTTCAGAAATTTTCAAGGACTGGTTTACACTGCTATTTTTTTCGACGAAGTATTTTACAACATCTGATTCATCGCCAAAAGTTTTCTTCAACCTTTGAATGTAGTCGTCGAAAGGTTTGATAGCCTCTCTTTTAACAAGGGGTATTTCTTTTTCAGCACTTTCAATGTCTTTTTTGCTGCCTCCAATTATGCCGAATGAATCCTCTACTTTTATGGTGTACTTGCCGCTTTTATCGAGAGGAACAAATTCAACATCAGTTCCTCCTTTCGTCCCACGAATTTCTATCCATTTGTTTTGTACAGCCTCATGTATCGAATGCAAAGTGATTTTGCCATTAACATCCCTTTCAACCTTGATGGATTTTGACCCGAATTTGAATGTGTGGCTGGGTTGTGGGTCGGCAACTCCATAGTCAATACAAGGTGATATTACTTTGGTTGGCTTGTCTCCAACACGATATTCGCCTTGTGGGATTCGCATTCTCTGAAATTGAGCGAATACCTGAACAACGATGAGTAAGAAGACAAGGGTTAGTGAAAAACGAGGTTGGGGAGCGAATGACGATTTCATTTCAATGTGATTTTGGTTAAAATTTTTATTTATTTATTTCATTTTTTTGCTTTCCGAGAACAACGGCTTTGCCTTTTACTTAGTCAGTTGGAGGTGCGGGTATATTTGCTTAGTCCGTATCTCAATTGCTTGATGTAGTTAGTATAAGTGACAATTTTGGAAAGTTTGCTATTTATTACAGGTAGGATTTTATTCGATGATACTGGGGTACGTGTGGTCAGGAGTAGCGGGACGGGTCGTTCATTTTGGGAGCTTATGTAGCGCCCTTTTCACCGGGTATGTTCTTATAAAGGTAATCGTGTGCTTACAACACGCTTATTTTGAATCACGATGCAAGTATAAATAATTACTTCTTGGTATGCAATAGAAGTAGAATGTTTTTTATTTTAAATATATTTCTCTCCCTCTTACTTGCATTTCTCCTCCTTTTCGTCTTATATTTACGCATCATTTCCAACCCAAACACTTTTACTAGACTTTAGATATTAGACCATAGACTTTAGACCCAAGCATTACACAAACTTCTTATTAAGGTTTCTTTCCATCAAACTTTCATTACACACTAAAAGATTATTACGTACCGGCGAGCTTTAGTTGCCGCCGTCGTAGTATGGCGGCGACTAAAGCTCGCCGGTACAGCGTGTAAACAAATTTTTCACACCATAAAATTTTTTCCTATGACAGTCAAAAGCAAATTTGAAACGGGACACGCCAAGAATGTGGCAAACTTTGAAGACCTGATTGCACGCTGCATCAGCTATGGCGCGGAGTACAATCCTTCCCGCCCGGAGCTACAATTGAGTAGCTTGCAACAATTGCATCAGGAAGCGCAACTGATTCTGAGTCAATTGACGGAGCGCGAGATTGCCGCGCAAAACGTAACCAACAATCGTTCCGCTGTTTTTAAAACGCTCTCTCCATTGGTGACAAAAATTATTAACGCGCTGGTGGCAAGTGGCGCTACTGCCAAAACAATCGAGGATGCTCGTGCGATTCAGCGCAAGATCAATGGGACACGCGCTGGCAAGAAAACCAAGAACGACGACGCATCTGCCAATGGCGTGCAACCCGAAGGAACTGCCTCCGAGCAGCCGGATAGTGCGACCGCTGCCGCGCCCCGACAGATATCTACGTCTCGTCAATCCTATGACTTAAAAGTGGAACACTTTGCGCGTCTGGTGATGCTGCTCCAAAGTACCATAAATTACGCCCCGAATGAAATGGAATTGCAATTGACGACCCTTCAAAGCTTTTTGCAAAATCTACGGTTTATCAACTCCAGTGTTACGACTACCGAAACGGAATTAGAAACTATCCGCATTCAGCGTACCAGTGTTTTTTATGATTTAACTAATGGCTTGTGTACGCGTGCCCAGCAGGTGAAGAGTTATGTAAAGTCCTTGTTTGGCAATAGTAGTCCCAAATACAAGCAAATTAGTAATATCAATTTTCGCAGTTTTTAACGCAACTTATTTATTTGTTTCTGCAACGAATGTTAGAGCGACTGCAACGAATGTTAGAGCAACCGAAACGAATGTTAGAGCAACTGCAACGAATGTTAGAGCAACTGCAACGAATGTTAGAGCAACTGCAACGAATGTTAGA
>CAZJXN010000072.1:0-22461 GCA_964549655.1 uncultured Saprospiraceae bacterium | reverse complement strand
AATGTTAGAGCGACCGAAACGAATGTTAGAGCGACCGAAACGAGTATATTAGCCACTGTAAGAAGTATATAGGCTACCAAAACGAATGTTAGAGCAACCGTGTAGAATTGATAAGCAATCGCAGGTATGGTATCAACTGTGACAAGTGCTATTAAAAAACCCTTCGGCGTTTTTTTGAATTACGAAGGGTTTTTTATCTTAGCGACCATACATTAAGTGTTTACTTCTTTTATTAAATACTGGTAAAATACCTTGTTTAAATTGAATAATGAACAGAATTGAACCACAGAAGACACAAAGTTACACAGAGGTTAATTAATTGATTCATAGCAAAATACGTTGTGTAACTCTGTAAACTCTGTGGTTAAAATAAAACTGATCTACTACTTAGCAAATATTTAAATATCACTATGTCAACTCGAATCAAAACCTTCGACGATTATCAAACTGCTTACGCACACAGCATCCAAGACCCGGAAGGCTTCTGGGCAAACGTGGCGGAAACCTTCCAATGGAAAAAAAAGTGGGATAAAGTGCTGGAATGGGATTTTAGAAATTTGGATGTAAAATGGTTTATCAATGGAAAATTAAATATTACAGAAAACTGCCTCGACCGACATCTCGAGACGCGCGGCGACCAAACCGCTATTATTTGGGAACCCAATAATCCAGACGAACCTAATAAAATATTTACTTACCAACAATTACACACCGAAGTTTGTAAAACAGCAAACGCTTTGAAATCATTGGGCATTCAAAAAGGCGACCGCGTCTGTTTTTATATGCCGATGGTGCCCGAACTCGCCATTGGCGTGCTCGCTTGTGCGCGGATTGGCGCGATTCACTCCGTAATTTTTGCGGGTTTTTCTGCAAATGCGCTGGCGGATAGAATTAAAGATTCGACTTGTAAAATGGTCATTTGTTCCGATTTTAATAATCGCGGTGCGAAGCAAATTCCGGTAAAAGCCGTTGTTGATGAGGCGATTGCAATGGATTGCGAGCGTGTGGAAAATGTGTTGGTTCACAAGAATACTGGTGGCGAAATTACTTGGAATACTCAACTCGACCATTGGTGGCACGAAACCGTGGACGCGCAAAGTGCCGACTGCCCCGCTGAGGAAATGGATGCAGAAGATATGCTTTTTATTCTCTACACCTCTGGTTCGACGGGCAAACCCAAAGGCGTGGTGCACACTTGCGGTGGCTACATGGTTTACACCAAATATACATTTGAAAATGTTTTTCAATACGACGACGGCGACATTTACTGGTGCACAGCGGATATTGGCTGGGTGACCGGACATTCTTACATTGTGTATGGACCCTTGCTGGCGGGTGCTACGACCGTGATGTTCGAGGGCGTTCCTACTTATCCCGACGCGAGTCGTTTTTGGCAGATTTGCGAAAAGCTACAAGTGACCCATTTGTACACTGCTCCGACGGCGATTCGCGCGCTTATGGCGATGGGCGACCATTACGCAGAAGGTTTTAATTTGAACAGTATTAAAGTGTTAGGCAGTGTGGGCGAACCCATTAATGAAGAAGCGTGGCATTGGTATCAAAATAAAATTGGGCGCGGCGAAGTGCCAGTTGTGGATACTTGGTGGCAAACGGAGACTGGTGGCATTATGATTTCGCCTTTGGCAAACATTACCCCGCTTAAACCTTGTTACGCCACGTTGCCTTTGCCGGGCATTCAACCCATTCTGGTAGATGGGAATGGAACGGAGATTTTAGAAAACGATGTAGAAGGGATGTTGTGTATTAAATTTCCGTGGCCCTCTATCATCCGTACCACGTATGGCGACCATGAGCGCGCTCGACAAACGTATTTTTCCACGTTCGATAATAAATATTTCACGGGCGATGGTGCCCGCCGCGATGCCGATGGTTTTTATAGAATCATTGGTCGGGTGGATGATGTGATAAATGTTTCTGGTCATCGCATTGGTACGGCTGAGGTCGAAAATGCAATTAATGAACATCCATTGGTGGTAGAATCGGCTGTGGTGGGTTATCCGCATGACATCAAGGGGCAAGGGATTTATGCGTATGTGATTACAACAGAATTAGTTACGGATGAAGTCGCTTTTCGCAAAGAAGTTTTAGACGTAGTCACCAAGGAAATTGGTCCCATTGCCAAACCGGATAAAATTCAAATCGTGTCGGGCTTGCCCAAAACGCGCTCTGGTAAAATCATGCGGCGTATTTTACGAAAAGTAGCATCGGGCGAAACGGATAGTTTGGGGGATATTTCGACCTTGTTGAATCCTGAAATTGTGGAAGAGATTAAAAGTTCAAAGGTTTAAAGTTTTAAAAAATAGGAGGATAGGAGGATAGGATACTTTTACATTTTACGGACTTGAACACATGAACACAAAAAAATGCCCCCCTCCAGAAAAAGCACGGAGAGAGGCTATCCCAAAAACCGATTAATCACTCATTATTCTTAAATAGACCGAGATCATTGCGACTATGTACAACTTTGTGCTACTAAGCGACTTGTTATAATCGAACCGTCCACTTGTGTTCGCAACATTTATAGTACAAATATATAATTCGTTTAACTTTGAAAGAAACATTTTTGAATAAATATTTTTCGCAGACAAAACAAGTTGACAATTAAGGAATTAAATAATGCATAAATGAATAATGTGTTGAGTCCGGAAGAGTTGAATCGGTATGCACGGCACATCTCGTTATCGGAAATGGGAGTGGAAGGGCAAGAGAAATTGAAAGCAGCACGGGTGTTGATAATTGGTGCGGGCGGCTTAGGATGTCCGGTTTTGCTGTATCTCGCGGCGGCGGGAGTTGGTCACATTGGCATTGTAGATGGCGATGTGGTGGATGTGAGTAATTTGCAACGGCAAGTCTTGTATACGATGGAGGATATTGGACAATCAAAAGCAATCGTTGCCAAAAAGCGGTTGGAAGCATTGAATCCATATATTAATATTACTGTTTATCCTTTTATTTTAACAAAAGAAAATGCACTGGAAATTATAAAGAAGTACGAGATTATAGTGGATGGGACAGATAATTTTCCCGCTCGTTACTTGATAGATGATGCGTGTGTGCTTACCAATAAAATCAACATATATGCTTCGGTGCATCGCTTTGAGGGGCAAGTAGCGGTATTTAATATTCCGAATGCGGATGGAACGAGGGGCGCGACTTATAGAGACCTCTTCCCTACTCCACCAACTCTGGGTACAGTGTTAAATTGTGCGGAAGAAGGCATCATCGGGGTCTTGCCGGGGATTATAGGAAGTTTGCAAGCCAATGAAGTGATAAAAATTATTACAGGTATTGGAGAGCCGTTGGCAGGAAAAATAGCGCTGTTTGATGCAGCTAATTTTACAATTCGGGTGATAAAATTAAAGAAAACTACTAATGCAGTTATAACCGAATTGATAGATTACGATTACTTTTGCAATCAAAATCATTTACCTGTCATCAATACAATAACCGTCCATCAACTGCAACAAATGATGCAGGATAGCATTGATTTTCAATTGATTGATGTGCGTGAGTCCAATGAACACGCCCAATTTAATCTGGGTGGCATCTTGATACCGTTACCCATTTTATTACAAAAACAGGAGCTAATACCTAAAGACAAAAGTGTAATGTTCTACTGCCAAAGTGGTAATAGAAGTATCGCGGCGATTCAAGATTTAACAAAGCAGGGGAATCATAGTGCAATGCATTTCTATACCTTGGAAGGGGGAGTTAATGCTTGGAGAAATGCTTTTATAAGAGAAGAGTGACACACAAGAGTGTCACTCTTCTGTTGATTTTACTGTCTTTTTTTCATCATTTCTGTAACAGCTTTGGCAGCTTCTGGCATTATTTTATATTTTTTTCGTGCCTGCTGAGAGTCGCCATCTTTTCCAAGTTGCTGTACGTATTTCTTTTTTACCAATGCGCTAATCGCTTGTGTAATGTTAGAAACACGCTCCTCGATCATTTTGAGTTCCTTTTGCACCTGCGCGCTACTTACTTCATGCACATTCTTTTTGCTGCTCAAATATACTGCTGCAGCAAGTGCTTTTTCCGCGTCCGACTTAGGCTTTAAATACTTGAACATTTCCGTAAAAGAGCTAAAACCCTCCAAACCGCCTGCGCCATCTGCACCATTGGAGGATGGCTGTTCAACTGTTTCTTCGGAAGTCTCCTCTTCTACGGCTACGCCCACAGCAGGAGCATCAGAGAAGATGGTAAGCGTAGACTGCCCTAAGCGAAACTTGCTGGACAACCATTGTAAAACACGCACTTTAGAGGCATCATCTGTTCTGCTTAATAAGTCATAGCATTGAGAGATGATTTGAATTTCCTGATCTAATTTCATAGTTACACTTTTTTGTTGAAATTTTAAAATATAGTTGTTGAAGAAAGCACTTTTGAAAAAATTAGTTTTAAACACTTTCTTTCTCAAAGAATAGCCTGAGTCTTGTCGTATTTAGCAAATTTTAAAAAACACAAATTGTACTGCCTGTTTTCTCATAGCAGAATAAAGAACTTGTAAAAAACGATGTCAAAACATGATATTTGCGTCTTTTTCTCTTCCCTTACAATCTTGTTACAAAAGTAATTTTTTTATTGGAATACTGCAAATAAATTGTCAGATTTGTAATAAATAATTTTTTGACGAGGATTCGTGTGTAGTAAACGAGGCTCTTTTTTAACTCTTTTTACATCGCTATGTTGGCAGGTTTTGACGCTCAATTTATCTTTTGTAACAAAGTATTAGCTCAATATTATTTTGGAATATAGGCACAATAATATGTGATAAATTCTATATTTGATATTTTTTATTCCATACTTGCAAATTTTTTATTCTATTTTTTTGTCTGATTTTAAGTATATTTTCATTTTAATCTACCAAAAGATTGCAGCCGCGTATATCCGCATTGCTCAATCGCCCTAATACTTCAAAAGTACCATCGGCGTACACTTTGCACAAATCATCGGTAGCAAGGAAGGAAATGGTATTTACATTTGCCAAATCTATAATGTTTAGTACCCCCGTTTTGCCCATCCGCTCTAAAGAAAGTGGGTCTGTTATTTGACGGCTGAAAACACGCATGGTAGGTGACGGAGCGAAAATACCATTGCCGGAGGAATAGGCCTGAGAAAATAATTCAGTCATGCCATATTCTGAATGAATGTTTCTAAGATTAAATGATTGAGATAATTTGTTATGTAATTCGTTGCGTATCAATTCCTTACGCCGGCCTTTCATACCTCCAGTTTCCATCATTATAATGCTGTTCAAATCCATTGGATATTGCTCTGCCAATTCCAATAATGCAAAACTTACGCCTAATAAGAGTATAGGAATGTTTTTATTTTTAACATCCAATAAAATTTCTATCAATTTTTCAGTTTCGTTCAAAAAAAAACCGCTTTGCTTATAGTTGGATTTTGAAATAAAATCAGCCGCCATTGCTACCAAAGAGGAAGAAGAGCGTTCTAAATAAGAAGGTAATAATGCCAATATGCAATAGTTTTCGATCGCCCCATAAAAGTGTTGAAAACCGTGACGCGCATTTTGTAAATAAAATTCCATATCATACACCAAGTGCCGACTGGTCGTCTGAGCCGTGGTGCCGCTACTTTCAAAAATGACAGTGGGCGACCAAATACCCGTTTGAATAAAATAATTTTTAAAAAATTGAATGGGAAAGTATGGAATTGCGTTTATAGAGGATACGTGTGCAGGATTGACCCGAATAAGCTGAAGATACTGAGCGTAGATTGGATTGTAAGTTGCCTGATATTGAAATATTCCTAATGCCAGTGCTTCAAAATTTGAGGAGTGGACAGTTGTAACTTTACTGATTAATTGTTGTTTTAATTTGTCCAATTTCAATGATAATTGACTAAAAAATCGTACTTTACAATAGCGAATTTAAAAGCTTTTTTGATATGAATTACTTAAACTATTGCCTGCTTTTTGTAACAATTTCTTGCATTATAAGTTGTACCCAACCGCCTGATTATCCAGATGAACCACAATTAAAATATATTGGATTGAATAAAGGCAGGATTCTACAAGGCAGTCGTACCGCACCTAATGACACGCTTGTTATCTTTTTTTCCTTTACGGATGGAGACGGTGACTTGGGCAATGACGATTCGATTAACAATATTTTTTTATATGATAGTCGGGACAGTACCATTACACCTTATAAAGTCTCTGCCATACCAGCGCAAGGAAGCGGCAATGGCATCTCTGGAGAAGTCACGATCTTAATACCCAATCGAATTGGCTCTGGCAATATTTGCTGTATTTTTCCGGATTTGCGCGTGTGCCAAACGGATACCCGTTACCCGCAAGACACCTTTTCTTACGAGATTCAGTTGATGGATAGAGCCGGACACAAGAGTAATCGGATTCGTACGGAGCCGATCACGATTCTGTGTCAGTAAGCCAGTCCATGCCTTTGCGCAAATGTGCGAGTGTGAAGGATTCCGAGCTATTTAGTTCCGTTTGATAATTATATTTCCATTGTGCAAAGGGCGGCAGGCTCATCAAGATAGACTCGGTGCGTCCGTCTGTTTCTAAGCCGAATTTCGTACCGGCATCCCATACCAAATTAAATTCTACGTAACGCCCTCGGCGAAGCAGTTGCCAGTTTTTCTCGCGTTCTCCGAATATTGCGTCTTTATTTTTTTGTAATAAGTGTAAGTAGATTGGACAAAAAGAATTCCCAAGGTCTTGGACAAATTCGAATCTTTCTTCTTTTGTAAAATGCTCGTTTTCAATCAATCGGTCAAAAAAAATGCCACCCACGCCGCGTGTTTCCTGTCGGTGTTTAATAAAAAAATAATCGTCTGCCCAAGTTTTAAATTTAGGATAATAATCGGGATGATGTTGGTCACAAACATTTTTTAACTGCTGATGAAAGAAGCGCGCGTCCTCCGGCGAAACATAATGTGGCGTTAAATCAATGCCGCCGCCAAACCACCAATTCTGCTGTGTTTCAAAATAGCGCACATTCATGTGAATGATCGGTACGAAAGGATTGGTAGGATGCAATACAATGGATACGCCAGTCGCAAAGAATTCGTTACTTTCCAATTGCAAATTTTGCTGCATTTTTTCGGATAGCTCGCCGTGTACTGCTGAGAAATTGACACCGCCTTTTTCGATGTATTTTCCTTCTATCACGCGACTTCGACCGCCACCACCGCCCAGACGCTCCCAGCTATCTTCCTGAAAACGCGCTCCTTCCTCTACCGCCTCAAGCTGTTGGCAAATATTATTTTGTAAAGTTTGAAACCAAGTTGAAATAGTATCTCGGTTATATTGGTGGATTGATATATTGTTAAATTGTTGCATGGTTGTAATTGCCAGATGGCTGCAAACTGTTGACAGATCAAGCGTACAAAGAAAAATATCCTAATATCTTAATATCCTAATTTTCAAAGCATCGCTTTCACAGATTGAATCGTCTTCTTGGCATTTCCAATAAAAACTTCCTCATCAATTACAATCACTGGACGTTTCAAAAAAGTATGCTCTTCCAAAATTAAATTTCGATAATCTTGTTCATTGAGTTCGTGTTCATTCAAGCCTCTGCTTCGATATTTCATCGCCACGCGACTGAAGAGTGCTTCATACGAGCCGACTTTTGATTTCATAAAATCAACTTGTTCCGGCGTAATTTTTTCGGTTTTAATATCTTGCAATTCAAAATCCTCGCCGTTGTTGAGTTCCGCGATTATTTTTTGACAAGTATTGCAGGTAGAGAGATGATAAATCTTTTTCATAACGTTTTAGTGGTTTGGGGACGAAAGGTAATTCTTTATTTGCTGTAAACGTTCATTGCAGCGTAAAATTCAATTTGATGTTACAAATTTCTGATTCTGAACTGGTTATAAACGCCGATGGAAGTATTTATCACTTACATTTGCATCCAGGTGACGTGGCGGACACCATAATCACCGTTGGAGACCCGAATCGCGTGGCGCAAGTGTCCAAACATTTTAGTCAAATTGATGTGCAACGGGCGCATCGAGAGTTTGTGACGCACACGGGCTGGCTTGGCAGCAAACGGATTACCGTTATTTCTACGGGAATTGGTACGGATAATATTGACATTGTGTTGAATGAATTGGATGCGCTTGTCAATATTAATTTTCAAACAAGAACGCCAAATCTTGAACCTCAAATTTTAAACATTATCCGCATCGGTACGGCTGGAGTACTCTCGGCAGAGGTTTCGCTGGGCAGTTTTGTAACTTCAAATTATGCAATTGGATTAGATAATCTACTACACTTTTATGATTACAAAAATAGTCTGAGCGAGTTAAGTCTTTGTCAGCAAATTAAACACTTGCTTCCTGCTGACCTTTCTATTTCACCTTATGTTTTTGCGGCAAGCGAGGAATTAATCAGTAAAATTCGACTTGATTATCACGGCATTACGCTCACAGCACCAGGTTTTTACGCGCCGCAAGGCAGACAGCTACGTGCGCGTTCTAAATTAAACTTGGAAATGCTAACGCAATTAAGCGAATTCAAATATGAAAAATTGCGATTGTTAAATTTTGAGATGGAAAGCGCCGGCATTTATGGTTTGGCAAGTGTGCTGGGACATCGGGCAATATCTTGTAATGTGATTTTGGCAAATCGGATTTTGGGAACGTTTCATTCCAATCCGACGGAAGCGGTGGAAAAATTGATTCAACGGGTATTGGAGCAAGTGTCAGAATAAACAAAATAGGTTTTAATAGGTGTGGCGCATTTTTAAAATGTGCCACACCTTAATAATACTGATAAAAAAAGGAGCACAGCCTTTCGACCTGCTCCTCCATTTTGGTAATAAGATAGCCTCTATTTAAAAACAAGCTCATTTGCTTTTCGATGGTCGGCGAGGAATTGCTCCAAGCCGCTATCAGTCAACGGATGTTTCAGTAATCCAAGAATTGCCGACAATGGACAAGTCACTACATCAGCACCCGCCAATGCTGCATCCACAATATGTTTCGGACTGCGGATAGACGCTGCTAAAATCTCTGTTTCATATCCTTGAATGGCGTACAATTCGGCAATTTGTTTGATGAGTTCAATGCCATCCCAGCCAATATCGTCTACTCTTCCAACAAACGGCGACAAATACGTTGCACCTGCTTTCGCTGCCAAAATTGCTTGCCCCGCCGAAAATATCAGCGTACAGTTGGTGCGAATATCGTTTTCGTAAAAATATTTCAATGCTTTGACACCATCTTTTATCATCGGCACTTTTACCACAATATTCTCTGCGATTTTTGCCAGCCGCTCGCCTTCTCGCACGATCCCATCAAAATCTGTTGAAATAACTTCCGCACTTACATCGCCGTCTGTGATTTCACAAATTAATTCATAGTGTCTTAAAATATTGGATTCGCCGGAAATGCCTTCTTTCGCCATCAGCGAAGGATTGGTCGTCACGCCGTCCAGTACGCCAAGGTCTTTTGCCTCTTTAATTTGGTCGAGATTAGCTGTATCAATAAAAAATTTCATGTGCTTACTGTTTTCGCAAAAGTACGATAAGAATGGCGAGTTTGGGAATTATGACAGGAAAAATACAGGAAAGTAATAGAAATAAATGAGGTGAACACCACATCACACCGCTCAACTCCCTACCCTTGCTGCGTTTCCACCCTGGGGGGGTTCAGAAGGAGCTGGTTGTGCGATGCCCACCGGAGCGCAAAGGTATGGTGAGTTTTTGGAAAATGCAAATTTTTTTTGAAGATGCCAGATACCAGCCGCTAAAAACCCAGCTGTTAATTAACCAACTCTCCCAAGGCGGGCGAACTGCTTACTGCCAATTGCACACTGCCTACTTTTTTGGTACAATCTCCGTCTGCTCTCCAAAATACTGTACAAAACTTTGCATATCACCGGCAAGTTGGGCATTTTGCGTGGCACGATAATACGTATCGGCTAAAGCTTTTAAGGTTTGAAAGAAAAAACGATCCATTTCTACCACTTGCATATCTTTTGTCCAAAGGTCAATTTTTAAGGTTTCTTTATTGGTTGCGTCAAAAAGGGAGAGCAACATGGCTTTGCATTCCTGTGGTTCTTGTGCATTTGGCGCGTCGTCGGCTCGCCAATTAAGGCTGACGGGTGTGTTCGTTTCGTCCAAGCCGACGTTTATTTGAATTTGAGATTGTTTAGTGACTTCGCTCATTTTTATTTATAGTTTCTGGTTTTGGTTTGAAGTTGCAAAGAAAAGTAAACTTCTATCAATTATACTGTTGAAAATCTTTGCAATTTTATTTAAATTTGAAGAAAATTAGGAAAAAATGTCGGAAGAGATAGAAATTGTGCGCGACCCAAATATAATGTTAGGAAAGCCGACGATTAAAGGAACTCGCATCACTGTTGAATTAATTGTACGTAAATTAGCGGATGGATTTGATACCAATATATTTTTGCACCCTCATATCGGTGATTTTGGACAAATTTATTGGGACCATATTTTACAAATGCGCGATTTACAAGGTGAATTCATACCGTGTGAATATGATTTGTCGCCTGAATTTATTTATGAAAATTCTATTCAAGTCGAAGTAGCAGTTTAAAACGGGAAATCTCCAAACCCCAAACTTTCAAACAATCTTCTTCCTTTTCAACCGTATCGAATTCCCAATCACCACCACATCCGACAGTGCCATAAAAAGCGCACCCCATATTGGATTCAAAAAACCGAACGCTGCAACAGGAATCGCCACAATGTTGTACGCAAATGCCCAAAAAAGATTCTGTTTAATCGTTAAAACGGTATGTTTAGAAATAGCAATCGCTTTTGGCAAATGACTCAGATTTCCATTCAACAATACAATTTGAGCCGATTGAATCGCCGCTTGAGAAGCATTACTCAAGGAAATTCCAATCGTTGCTTTGGTCAAAGCCGCCGCATCATTGATACCATCTCCGACCATGGCAGTCGGATTTTCTCTTGTCAAGTTTTCGATGATGAAGAGCTTTTCTTCTGGTAGTTTTTCGGCATAGAATTCTTTGATACCAAGTTGTTCAGCAACACTTTCCGTGCGCTCTTGTTTGTCGCCACTTAAAATAATGGGTTGAATACCAGCTTTTTGCAAAAATTGGATGGTGGAAAGTGCTTCGGGTTTTAAAGTATCGGTCAATTCAATTTGTGCAACCAACGCATCATTTTTGAGCAAAGCTAAATACTGAGAACCAGCCGATTGAGAACGGTGCGCCGTGATTTGGTAAGTGTTATTCTGGCTATCTTTTGCAAAAACGCCCACGCCTTTTCGCTCTTCCGCAATTAAATCATCCACGTTCACGCCATTCACGCGGCTCGCCATCTCGCGCACGAGCGACTGCGCGATTGGGTGCGATGAATGTTGTTCGAGTTTGTAAATTAAAGCATTTGCAAGTGCTTCATTTTGAGTGTGGTATTCAATATTTTTAATTTTAAACTCGCCCGTCGTCAGCGTTCCAGTTTTGTCAAATACGATGTTTTTAATATTTGAAAAAATCTCTACTGTTTGACCACCTTTCACCAAAATACCGTTTCGCGCCAAACGTCCTACACCCACCATCACTGCCGTCGGCGTCGCCAAACCCATTGCGCAAGGACAAGAAATAACCAGCACTGCAATCGCATTCATCAACGCTTTTTGAAACGTCAAATCAAAACCGAAATAAGCAATTATAAAAGTCAGAACCGAAATTCCTAAAACCACTGGCACAAAAATCGCGCTGATTTTATCCGCCAATCGTTGAATATCGGGCTTGTCTTGCTGCGCCGTTTTTACCAGTTCAATCATTTGATTCAAAACCGTGTCCTTGCCGATTGCTGTCACGCGCATTTGCAGATTGCCCGATTGCACGAGCGATGCGCCAATTAAATTGTCATTCAAACCTTTTTCTATCGGCACACTTTCGCCCGTCAACATGGATTCGTCTATGGAAACATTGCCCGAAATCACCACACCATCCGCTGGAATTTTGTCACCTTCATTCACTTGTAAAATATCTCCAACTTTGATTTCATCGCGATTAATTATCACAATCGTTCCAGAAGGCATTATACGTTTAGCTTTCTCCACTTGCAATTTGGTGAGTTCGCCAATCGCGGTTGTCGTCTGTTGCACGGCGCGTTTTTCAAACCAATTGCCGAGCAGCACCAGCGTGATAATCGTGGCGCTTGTCTCGTACAACACATAATTGTGTTCATTCAAAAATGTTCCAATCAAACTATACACAAAAGCCGCTGTACTTCCCACAAAAATGAGTACATCCATATTCGGCACGCCGCCACGAACGGAACTCCAAGCACTTCTACCAAAGTGAAATAAGCCGATGAGAAACACAGGCAAACACAGTAAAAATTGCAACCAATAGTTGTGCATTAATCCTATATGAACGCCCACCGACATCAGCAAATGTCCAAGCAACAAGGGTGTTGTAAAAATCGCACTCAATAATAATTTACGCTCCAGCGTCCAAAATGGCTTCGGCGTTTCCGCTTCGACCACCGTGTAGCCGAGTTTGTGAATGCCTGCCTTGATATTTTCCATTGCCAGCAACTGCTCGCTTTGCCGAAAGCGCACTTCTTTCGTCTGAAAATTCACGTACACGTCCTGCAAACCTTTGCGCTCCAAAAACCGCGTGATACTCATCGCGCAGTTGTTGCAATCCATGCCTTCTACTTGCAATTCTATGATTGGATTCACTTTTTAGATTTTAGACATTAGACAATAGACTTTAGATGAAGTTTCGTCTAAGCGCACAAACGACACTAGCATATAAAGGCTATACTTTGTGAACTTTGTGAAAAAACCTTGTGACCCTTGTGGTAAAAAGTTGCCTTATTTTTCAACTTTATCGCTTTCTTCACCTTTTAAAGTGGAACTTACATCCATTCTATCAACAATAAATTCATTATTTAGATTTAATATAAAAACAAAAATTATGGACAAGAGAAGCTTCCTAAGAACCGGTTTGCTGGCAACGGCGACAACTATTTTGAATCCATTTAAAATGTTTTCAAATACAAATACTATCCAATCCACAACAGACGAAACGTTTGCATTTTTAGCAGATGGACCGTTTAAATTGCCGGATTTGCCGTATCAATTCAGCGCATTAGAACCGCATATTGACGCAATGACGATGGAAATCCACCACGATAAACACCACGCAAAATACGTGAATGAACTGAATATGGCGGTAGAAAAAATGAACTACAAAACGATGAAAATCGAGCAAGTGGTAGAAACACTGAAACCGACCGAAACGAAAATACGCAACAACGGCGGCGGTCACCTGAATCACTCCATGTTTTGGAAAATGCTGCGCCCAGCGGATAACGGCATGGAAATGGGTAAAATCGGAGCAATGGTTACTACCAAATTCGGCTCGATGGAAAAATTCAAAGAGCAATTTAACGCAGCAGCTACTACCCGTTTTGGTTCTGGCTGGGCTTGGCTCATCGTGACTCCACAAGGCGGCTTGGCAATCACTTCCACCGCCAATCAAGATAATCCAATGATGAAAAATGTAGTCGGCAAAGACTACGGCTACCCAATTCTCGGTTTGGATGTGTGGGAACACGCGTACTACTTGAAATATCAAAACCGCCGCCCGGAGTACATCGGCGCATTTTGGAATATCATCAATTGGGAAGAGGTGAATGCAAATTATAACGCGGGGATGAAAAAATTTGGGAAGAAAGTGTAACGACGTAGCCCAGCGTTTACGCTGAACTCGTAAAACAGCCTTTAGGCTGCCACCAGATGTCATCTGTCCTAACAAACAGGTGACATCTTCATTTGCACAACTGCCATTTTTGTTCGTATCTTGCTGTCTGAACCATGATTTTTTTGATTTCGGGATTAGCTTGACAATTTAAGTCAAGAGGAAAAATCAAGAAGATCATCTAATCATATAAATCAAGGTTCAGACAGTATGCTTGACAAACAACCTTTAGAACTCAGTGCCGACTTCCAATACGCCCTCGATGCCATCGAAAAAGAGCGCAAAAATCTTTTCATAACTGGTCGCGCCGGCACGGGCAAATCCACTTTATTACAACTTTTCCGCAGCAGCACCCGCAAAAAAACCGTCGTGCTCGCGCCCACGGGCATCGCCGCACTCAACGTCGGCGGGCAAACCATTCATTCCTTCTTCGGCTTTCCACCAAAATATATCCACCGCAGCGAAATCAACAAACGCCGCGACCGCCGCATCTATAACAACCTCGACATCCTCATCATTGACGAAATCTCGATGGTACGCGCCGATATGCTCGATAATATTGATTATTTCCTACGTTTGAATCGGGAAAATCCCGCTCCATTTGGTGGGGTACAAGTTGTTTTTTTTGGCGATTTATTTCAATTGCCTCCCATTGTCAATAGCAATTCCCCAGAGATGCAACTCTTTCAATCTCATTACCAATCGCCTTATTTCTTCGCTTCCCATGTGATGAAAGATTTTGAAATGGATATGATGGAATTGCAAAAAGTGTATCGCCAAGAAAATCGGCATTTTTTAAAACTCCTGGAAGGCGTGCGTTTGAATCGAATTGAATTGGATGAACTCATGGAACTCAACGTCCGCTACGAAAAAGATTTCATTCCACAGGATTTTTACATCACCCTCACCTCGCGCAACGACCGCGCCAACGCCATCAACCAGCAGGAACTCGACCGCATCCCGCTCCCCGCCCAAAGCTACTACGCCATCGTCACTGGCGATTTCAATCCGCAATTATTTCCCACCGAACAAGCCCTGCGCCTCAAACTCAGTGCCCAAGTCATGTTCATCAAAAACGACCCCAAACGCCAATTTGTCAACGGCACCATCGGCAAAGTCGTCAAGCTCGAAAATGATGCCATCACCGTCCTGATAGAAGAAAACGACCAAATGCGCTACGTAGAAGTCGAACCGCTCGACTGGGAAATCTTGCGCTACGAAGCCAGCGCCACCGACCCTACCGATATTCAAAGCCGCGTCGTTGGTACGTTCCGACAGTTTCCGCTCAAACTTGCGTGGGCAGTCACCATCCACAAAGCGCAGGGCAAGACCTTCGACAAAGTCATTATAGACCTCGGCTCTGGCGCGTTCGAGCATGGACAAACCTATGTCGCACTCAGTCGCTGCCGCACCCTCGAAGGAATTGTTCTCAAACAGCCTATCCGACCAAAGGATATTCGTACAGACGAACGAATTGTAGAATTTTATGAACGTTCTTTTTGAAAATACAAAAAATATCTTATCTTCGTCTTACAGGAAACAATTTGATAACAGCAAGAAAGCAGCGCCAAAGAAGTACAAATTACTCTCTGCAAACTGCCTACTGCCAACTAAAAAACTATGGCATCCACCATTAGTCGCAAGCAAAAAAAACGCCAGCAAGTACTCGACCAGCGCGACAGCAAGCGATTTATTACGATTTTGATTATCGCTACATTGGCATTACTTGTCCTGATGTATTTTATTTTTCAAAGTTCTTTTTAGGGCGTGTCCCCCGATAGCCCCTGCCATCTTTCATTTTCAAAAAAGCAAAAGAAATTGGGGCTATCGGGGGTCGGGCTATCCGCTCTCATGCCAGCCAGCCACTATCCTGACGCTTTGGCATACCGCTGCTATCCCTCACGCTCCTCACCATATTTGTAGTAAGCATAAAAAATTTACCAAGTGCTGCAAAAAGCTCAAACCATTTGCGAAATTAGCAGGTATTAAAACTCAATTGATTACAAATACATTAAATGTGAAAGAAAAAGAACTCAAGGCAATAAATTTTAAAGAATTTCTACCAATTGTTTACGATGATATTGAACCTCATTTGATGAAAGAACTAAATAATTTAAGAGAAAAATTGATTTCAATGCCAGATGATTCAACAGAAATCGAAAAAATGATTTTATTTGAAGAATGTGTATATGCTTTGAATGCAATAGATGAAGATGAGAATGTAGAAAGTGGAATTGATACAGAAGAAAGAGAAGGATTATGTGATACTTTGTATGAAATGGGAGATATGGTTGGTTTAAATTCTGAAAGTGAATATATCGATGAATGGAAAACTTGGTAATTTTTGTTTGTATTGATATAAAACATTAAGTTATTTATAGTGCTATTATGAAAGACTTATTTCTTTTATTTGTTAGTATTATTACTTGCAATATTACATTTGCACAATCCTCCGACTCCACCAAATACATTGTAGAAAAAGACACACAGGTAGCCAAAGAACAACCCGGACCCCACAATGGCGGTGGCACTTCCATCGGCTACAGCTTTTTTGAAAATGCGAAAGATTTCAACACTGCTTTTCGCAAACGCGTTTTGAAGCCCGGCTCTTCTATCGGTTATCATTTTCAAGAAATAGACGAAATTTATTATATCCTTGATGGAAAAGGAATGATGCAAATGAATGGCGAGACGTTTGAAGTACAGTCCGGCGATGCGATTTTGACACGGGCAGGCAGTTCCCACGGCATTGCGCCATTGGGTACAAATGATTTAGTGATTATGATTGTTTATGATAAAAAGAAAGATTAATATTCATGGATTCCAATAATATCCCTTTTCAAACCACCGATTGGAGTGTCATTCCGATGACGAAACATCAAGGCGAGACTGGCGTGGCGCACTGGCGTACCCTACAATTTGGCGACCTGCGCATTCGTATGGTAGAATATTCTAAAAATTATAAAGCTGACCACTGGTGCTTGAAAGGACATATCATCTATTGTATCGAGGGAGCAATGACGACCGAATTATCCGATGGACGCACATTTTTACTCCCCTAAAGGCATGACGTATCAAGTTTCTGATAACCTGAGTTCCCATCGTTCCACTTCCCAATAAGGCGTTCAACTACTTATTATAGACGGCGATTTTTTGAAATTGCAATTGCAAGGTTGATTTCCCCTTTCCGCAGAGTCTTTTGCCAGAGACTCGGTGAAACGATTCCGTGAGCGGTATTTTTAATGGATTACAAAAAACGAAGCAAATAAATGAAACATCACCACCTTTATATGGAAGCTATAGCAATTAACAAAAAAAGTAAGTAAAGCCCACCAATAATAATACCTGCCAAAGCAAAGCCTCTTCCTTTATATTTTTCAGGATTTTTACTTATTTTATTTAGGCTAATAATACCAAATATGATGCCTAAAGGAAAAAGCACTAAAGCACCAATAAATGCAATTATTGCATTGGTTTCTGTTTGCTTCTCGTCATCTTTATCGGACGAGCGAACGTTTGCCCCCGTGTTTCTAAAAATAATGTCTCCATCGGCGGCTTGTACACTCAATACCTCCTTTTTATCCACTACAAATTCGGGGTCATCTGGCTTCCCACATCGCTTGTATTTAATTTCCGTGGAGGTCAACTGAATGATGTCCGCTTCTATGATATCGCCATTTTTTAGCACAATTTTTGCACACGCTTGAAAGAAATCGTTTACCGACATTTCGCCAAGGGCAGCGTTTTTGTCAATCGCATTTTTGAGGAATTTTCTTATTGTTAGGAAACTGATTTGTTCTTTGAAAGTAAGTTTTCGACCCAGTTTTGCTTTCAGGTCTTTCTTCGAGGAATTTACAAAATCTTTAAGGGTTACTTTTACCGCGTCTTCCTTGACGGACAAGGAAGTTATTGCTGATTGCCTCAAAACGACATAAGCATCCGCGCAAACGGGAACCATTATCATCAAAATACAACACATGAACCAAGTAACGTAATGATTTTTCATACAAGGGTTGCTAAGTTACTTAAATGTTAACAAAATTAAATTTACAGCTTCAAATATAGGAAATATCCTTTAAATGTATTTAAAGCCTGATAAAATTTTCCACTTTTACTTACCACTAAAGGAATGTCCTTGCTCTATTTAAGCGAACGCAAATAATAATGAATACAATAGAAAAAGTACAAGCAATAAATACAGTAGATGTATGCCCCCGATGACAATCCCAGCTACCGCCAATCCTTTTCCTTTATATTTTTCAGGATGTTTACTTATTTTATTTAAACTAATAATACCAAAAATAATACCCAGAGGAAAAAATAAAATAGATCCAGCCAACGCGATTATTGCATTGGTTTCTATGCGCCGTTTGTCATGCTTACCGGCCGAGCGTACGTTCTGCTCCGTATTTCTAAAAACAATTTGACCATTGGTGGCTCGCACACTCAACACTTCCTTTTTGTCTGCTACAAATTCTGGGTCGTTCGGCTTTCCGCATCTTCTATATTTAATTTCTGTGGAGGTCAACTCAATAATATCCACTTCTATAATATCACCATTTTGAAAAACAATATTTGCACAGATTTGGAAGCGATCGTTTACAGCGACTTCGCCAAGGGCAGCGTTTTTATCAACCGCATTTTTGAGTATTTTTTTTAATAAGAGGAAGCTGATTTGCTCTTTAAGCGTAAGTCTTCGACCCAGTTTTGCTTTCAGGTCTTTTTTGGAGGAATTTACAAAATCTTTAAGGGTTACTTTTCGCTCTTCTTTCCTAATGGATAGGGTGGTTATTGCTGGTTGCTTCAAAACGACGTATGCCTCGGCGCAAACGGGAATGATTATCATCAAAAAACAGCACATGAACCAAGTGACACAACGATTTTTCACACAAGGGATTTTAATTTGTTGACCTATAACGCATTCATTTGTTACGCTCAAATGTAAGCAATATCCGTTGAGATTATTTAACTTTGGTAAAATTTAACATTCCGCCCATCCTTATTAGGATACTTATTTACACCAGAAAAGACGAACCTCTCGTATTTCTACTCATTTTATAAACAATCAAAACCAAATGTAATATTTTTCAAAAATCATTTTGCAATACTCATTGCTATGTCACTATTTTTTACAACTGCTTGTAATGGTAACAAAAATGGGAAATCCTCAAATAATTTAATCACCAACCTGACCAATTCTAAAGAAGCTACTTACCAAAAATAGTTGAACAATACGGACAAGATTATGATGCCTGCAACCAACAAGGACAAAAGGAAGGAAAGTGCCAGCCGCCGAGCATATTAAAAAATGTGGAAATGCGCGAAAATTTAAAAGTAGAACTGATTCTTGATTCTTCGAATAGTTGGCGAAAAAAGTCGGAAGCACCACTAAAATGGAGGCAGCAAAACAAGCACTCACAGGCTTCGTAAAGGAAAAGAACAACTCAAGCAAGTGGCAGCAGCAGGCGGCGGCGAGTATTTAGAGGCGAGGGATAATGCAGCATTGATGGAGTTATCTAGTAAAAAAGTAAATAAATCCTATAATTACTTCAATTATGTATGTGCCGAGCAATGTAATCAATTCAATTTTACACACAAAGCAGAATATGATGAATATAATTGTAAGCATAAAAAATGTATGAAGAATATAATAAACTCACCGCTGCTGCTTTGCAACAATATCATGATAAAAAGATAGACAACGAGACCCTGAAATACATCCGGCAGAAAGCTAAAAAAAAGCGCGACCGCATCCGGCAAGCGGCGTACGATGAAAAAGAATCAAAAATAAAAGCTGCTAGCAATCAAAGAGACGAGAGCATCGAAAATGCTCGGGGCAAACGCGACACCACCATTGACAAAGCGCGCGACCCCAGAAATAACGATTGATTTGGGGGGTTGAATAAATTCTTTGTAAAACGAAAAGCCGCTCCGAATCACAGTTCAGAGCGGCTTTTTTACCTGTATATTCGATACGAATTAGTATCTTGACTTGCTGAAGCCACCGCCGCCGCCGCCACGGTTTCCACCGCCGCCGCCGCTACGAGATTCGCGTGGTTCTGCCTTCTTTACTACGATGGTGTTGCCATCCAAGTCGCTGTTGTCCAGTGCGTCAATCGCATTCTGTGCTTCATCGTCGTTGGGCATTTCCACAAAACCAAAGCCCTTGGATCTGCCGGAAAACTGATCCAGAATTACCTTAGCGGAATCCACGGCACCATACGCTTCAAAAGCTTCTTGCATATCCCCATCTTGAGTCTGGGAATTTAACTTTGCTACGAAAATATTCATTCAAAAAAAATTGAAAAGTGAAAAAAATTAAAGGATCATGTGATTGGAATCAGGAAAGTGGAGCGAAGAATGGTTCTAAAATTCCGAAGAACGATTAAAATTAGACTTGCTGAACTGAAATGATAACGTTGTATCAAATGACACCGCAAAGGTAAACAAAAAATTTAGCTTTTGCAAATAAATATTTAGAAATTTAAAATTAAGTAGTAAATCATATTTAATTTATAATTTTCACGCAAAGACGCAAAGGCGCAAAGTTATGACATTCAGGCAGTTAAAGCCTCTGCGAAGCTGCGCCTCTGCGGTTTAGAACGCTCGACTGCTTAAATTAAAAAGTGTTTAGATTTACCACACCCGCCTCAAAAAATTCACCCAATTTTTACACAAAATATTTTCAATATCCACTTCCGAATAACCCCGCTTTTCGAGAATAGCCGGCAATTTTTGCAAATCCGAAATCGTATCCAAGTCCGCCGGACACTGCTCCGTACCAAAAGCGCCATCCAAATCCGAACCAATCGCAGTGTGTAGCGCATTACCAGCCAACTGACAAACGTAGTCTATTTGATTGGCTACTAATTCCAACGTTACCTTTTCGCTTTCCGGCGTAGAACTACCGCGCTTCCAGTCTGGCACCAACATCCAAGCATCCAACGCCGCACCAATCACCGCACCTCGATTGATCAATTCCAAAATCTGCGCATCACTAAACTGCCGATTGTGCGGCACAATACTTCGACAATTATTATGACTTGCCCACACCGCACCATTGTACCCATCCATCGCTTCCCAAAAACTGTCATCACACAAATGCGTCGCATCCAAAATGATATTCAATTCCTCCATCTTTTTCAAAAGCGCACGCCCCTTCTCCCCTATTCCACCCGTCGCGTCCGTGCCTTGTGCGTAAGTACCCGGACCATAATGCGCCGGTCCAATTGCTCGAAGCCCCATTTCGTAGGCTTTTTCCACATCATCCAGATGAACGATAGAATCCGCCCCTTCCAAACTCAAAATGTATCCAATCGGTTCATTATCAGTCGGATATCGCCATTTTTTAAGATGCTTTTTCAATGACTCGACATCTGTAATTGCAGTCATTTGTCCGGCTTCCTCCATCGTTTTGTACCACGCCAGTTGCGCCTGCGTCATCGCCCAAGCCTGTTGCGGCGAGTGCCAGCCGGGAAGTTTATTGCTTTTCTTCACATATCGTGCGATTTGAGTTGCCATACAAAGGCACACCTTTCCACTGCGCATCGCAGGCAGCGACACCGTTCCCTTGCCCCGGTCAGGTTTATCGGTCAGCCCTTGCTCACTCGCTCGTATTTCCGCTACCGACCACGTGAGGTCCCGGTTCCACTCCATCGCATTCATCGCCAAGTCAAGGTGTCCATCAAAAATCAGGTATTGTTTGGATGACATTTTACATTTAAAATTTTACTTGGGCGTGCCCCTACGGGTCGGGCTGCGTTGGGCTCGCTTTGCTCGGTGCTGCGCACTGTCGCCTTTGGCTCCACCCGCTGCATCCCTCACGCGCACCTCGTATTCAAATTGGTTAACGTTAAAAATCGTCCCAAATTTATGCCTCCCCTTGAAACCCGTCAGAACTTTTATTCACAAGATTTTAGGGTAAACATGATTTCTAATACTCGCCACAAAAAATCAGCCAATAAAAAAATCACACCAATCACCGTTCAGACAAAATGCGAGCAAGTCAATACAATTCAAAAATCGCTTCAATCTCCACCGCAATATTACCGGGAAGTATCATACCGACTGCACTCCGCGCACCTTTCCCATTTTCCTCCCCCAACAATTCTACCAAAAGCTCGCTAAAACCATTAATCACCTGCGGCTGACTGGCAAATCCCTGTTCACAATTCACCATGCCAAGCGTTTTGATGAGGCGTTTGATTTTATCCAAATTTCCGATTTGAGCTTTAATCGTAGCCAGCATCGTGAGTCCGGTTTGGCGGGCTGCTAATTTGGCTTCTTCTAAATTCATATCTTCACCAACCACGCCCGTGATTAAAGAGCCATCATTTCGCTGGGGCGGCTGCCCCGACACGTAAAGCAGATTTCCGGTGATAACCACTGGATGATAAATACCGCCCGGCGGAGGTGGCGGTGGTAATTGGATGCCTAGGGCTTGGAGTTGTGCTTCTATCATAGATATTAAAAGGTTTAAAGTAAGACTTTCAGACGTGTCAGGTTTTCGAAAACCCAACACGTCTGAAAGTCGTCTTCAAGTTTCCAACACAAAAAAACCCCTCTGCAATTGCTGCAAAGAGGTTTTCTTATACGTTAGCTTATCGAGTACTGATTAGTATCTTCTCTTGTCACCACCGCCGTAGCTGTCGCCACCGCCGCCGTACTGATCATTCGCAAAAGGCATCGCTTCGACGGCGATGAAATCGCCTTCGCGGTGGACATGCTCCACCATG
>CAZJXN010000071.1:0-26481 GCA_964549655.1 uncultured Saprospiraceae bacterium | reverse complement strand
CTTATACCTTACAGTCGGGCGACTTCACCGCTACTAAGAAAATGGTACTTGTGAAATAAGCTACAGCTTTATGATTATGAATTAGGTTAATTTTTAATGATTCAAATGAAATTTCTAACAAGAAATAAAGAATTAGGGCAAGCCTAAGTTTGTGTAATTTTGTTTGATGTTGAGGGCTGAAGTGGAACGCTTCAGCCTTATTTTTTTTAGGTGGAATATTGGAATGATGAAATTTTTACTTGGTAAGTTATGCGTTTTGCCCATTGCTAAACGGCACTAGGAGTGGAATAATGCGGCTTTGTGTAAAAACAGTGAGTGGCGTAAAGCTTTTTCCATTCCATTCGCCAAAGATTTGCATGGGGTGTCCGCCGCCAATGGCGAGGATTTTCCATTTTATTTCTTCAGCGGTTTGAATGGGCAATTGAGCAAGATTGGTATCTATTAAAGAAAGTTGCTCGTTTGGTAGAACTGGCGTAAGACCATCGAGTAGTCCAGGAAAAGTAAGCAGCCAAGGATTTTGAGCCAGCGCGTCGGCGTATTGTCGAAAAAAAACTTCCCAATCGGCGTAACCGGCTAAATCAATCGGTTCATAAATTATCACAAAATCCTTTACCAGCGCACGTTGTGGATAGGCTGCCGGGTAATACGCAACTTCCGCTTGGAGTAAACTACCCACTTTCCAATTGAATTCAAACGGGCTGAATCGCCACGCAAAATCGAGCAATAGCGCGGTTTTATGCGTCGTAATACCTTGCAGCCAAGTGCGCCGATAGCGAATATCCTCTTCTTTGCCTTCGCTCTGCCCTATGACGAGCCACTTATCTGGAATACTTTCTTGTTTAAAAACGATTTCTTTTTTGATGGTCGCGCCAGCCGTCGTAAGCATTTCTTGTTGTAAATCAGCGGGTAAAGTTTCTAATTTTTGAAATGCTTTGGCGAATAAGTACAATTCACCGATTTCGGATAGGAGGCGTTCGTGGGCATTGTCGCTTTGCAACCAATTTTGAAAACTTCGGATGCGGCGGGCGATGCCGCTGAGTTTGGCGTTGACCATGCGGGCAGCGAATTCTTCCCAAAAGGCAGGGGGACGGGTGAGTGCGGTTGCCAGACCTTGTTGGAGCAGGTCTTGCAGCCAATTTTCTAATTCAATGATACCGGCGAGTTGATGCACAGAAAGTGGTTATCGGTTATTAGTGATTTGGAACTCGCCATGCACAGCTAACGAATAACAAATAACAATTCTTCATTCCTCCGTTTCCAAGTCTTCTTCGTCCACAATCCCCAGCGTCACCATCGCACGGACGGATGCCATTTGCTCAGCACTTTTTTTGTTGAAATCATCGGCAGTAGCCACTTTTTCGCCATCAATCATAACCGCCACTTTGAAGCGGTCGCGCTTTTCAAATTTATAACGAGCCAGTAGTTTATAACTAATCGTCTGTCCATTTTTCTGACACCATTCCAGCAATTGACTTTTGTAATTGTCGTCAAAACGCTCCAAATCATGGATATTGACATAATTGCGAAGCATTTTGCGCACAACAAAACGGAGGGTTTGTTCATAGCCACGTTCGAGATAGATAGCACCTACAAGTGCTTCCACGGCATTGCCAAGCATGGAGCGACTCAAGCGGGTGGTGTTATATTCTGCCAATAAAACGTCTAAGCCCATCTTGTCTCCAATTTTGTTGAGCGATTGTCGCTTTACGATTTTAGAGCGCATTTTGGTGAGAAATCCTTCGTCGCTATTTGGGTATTTTTTAAACAGATATTCGGCTACAATTGTACCTAACACGGCATCGCCGAGATATTCCAAACGCTCGTTGTTTTGTACGGTGCCGGTTTTGTCCGCATTGCTGGATTTGTGCGAAAAAGCCAGTTTAAAAATAGCCATATTCGCAGGCGTAAAGCCCAAGAGATTTCGCAGCCGACGAGCGAAGAGCTTGTCTTTTGATAAGTAGTGGTTGTGCAGTCGCAGTAAAAAACGCAAAGTTATTCCGTTTAAAAAGGTAATGGAATCTTAGACAAGTAGGCAGTGAGCAGTAGGCAGTTGGTAGTTGCAATAAATTGAAATTCAATGCTTTCTACCAAAATATACTAATTCATGCTGCTTTATTTACGTACACTACGGCGATAATCGCATCCCTCACTTGTAGAAATGCCAACGGCACCGCATTGCTTGTGTGCAAAGCACTGAAAAAGCTATCTTGTAGCAAGAGGGCAAGAGGTAAAGAACCAAGTGTTCCACCGCAAAAACGGATAGCTTTGCAGTAGCTTGCAAGAAAAATAAGTATAAAATAGAGGTTGAAAATGAGATAGGCAATTGTAAAAACAAACGTTAGATACTGCACTATTTAATTTTCAAACCTTTTAAATATCACGGTTGAATTGTGTCCACCAAAACCAAATGTGTTGCTCATTGCCACGTTTATCTCGCGCTCTTGCATTTGATTAAATGTGAGATTGAGTTTCGGGTCAATTTCGGGGTCATCGTTAAAATGGTTAATCGTTGGTGGCACAAAATGATGATTCATAGCCAAAATACAAGCAATGGATTCAATCGCGCCTGCCGCACCCAGCAAGTGACCGGTCATACTTTTGGTGGAACTGATGTTCATCCGATATGCCGATTCGCCAAACACTTTTTGTATCGCTTTCAACTCCGCTACATCGCCTAAGGGCGTAGACGTGCCGTGTACATTGACATAATCCACTTGTTCCGGTGTCAGTTGCGCCTCTTCCAACGCCAACTTCATCACGTTGCTTACACTGATACCTTCTGGGTGTGGGGCGGTCATGTGATACGCATCCGAGGTACACGCGCTGCCCATGACCTCGGCGTATATTTTTGCACCCCGCTTTTGGGCGTGCTCCAATTCTTCTAACACTAACGCTCCAGCACCTTCGCCCAGTACAAATCCATCTCGTTCGCTATCGTACGGGCGCGAGGCGGTTTTATAATCGTCATTTCGGGTGGACATTGCTTTCATGGCATTGAAACCGCCAATCCCTACTTTTGTAATCGCTGCTTCTGAACCACCTGTAATGATAATATTATTTTTGCCAAGTCGAATATGGTCAAACGCGTTGGCTACGGACTGACCAGAAGTGGCGCAAGCCGAAACCGTCGCATAATTGATGCCTCGAAAACCATATTTGATAGAAATCAAACCCGCTGCAATGTCAATAATCATTTTGGGAATCATAAACGGATTGTAGCGTGGCGTTCCATTTCCCAAAATGAACTCTTCAATTTCTTTTTCCAAAGAGTGTAAACCACCGATACCTGAACCCCAAACCACGCCAATGCGGTCGAGATCGAGTTGTTCTAATTGCTGATTGATACCTGCATCCACCACTGCTTCTTCTGCTGCGACCATTGCAAACTGGGTAAAGAGGTCCATTTTGCGGGCTTCTTTCTTGTCTAACAGTTCATCGGGGATAAAATTTTTGACTTCGCAGGCAAACTGCGTTTTAAATTGGGTCGCATCAAAACGCGTGATGAGGTTTGCGCCGCTAATGCCCTGCTGCAAACCTTCGAGGTACGCTTGAATATTATTGCCAATCGGTGTGATGGCTCCTAAACCTGTTACAACAACCCTTTTCATATTTGGATAGGGAGATTTAACCAATACAATGTTTAGATAGGAACGAAAGCCTTTGCACCAAAAAAAAATTCAGGTACAACGCTGCCATTCAATAGCTTAAAAATTGATGATTCGTTTTGCAAACTAAACCTGTTGAGCTGTAGAATGAGCTCTTTGATATTATTGAAAATCCCACAAACTAAGAATTACTCCCAATTTGTGAGATTTTTAAGTGGGAGTAGTGCAAGCGACGTGCGTATCCTAAGCTGGTTTTACATGCTTCTGAAGATACTCAATTGCCTGTCCTACTGTCTGAATCGTCTCAGCTTGTTCGTCGGGAATAGAAACATTAAATTCTTTTTCAAATTCCATGATTAGCTCAACTGTATCCAGGGAGTCTGCACCGAGGTCGTTTGTAAAACTTGCCTCAGGAGTCACTTCTGACTCATCCACGCCCAACTTCTCTACGATAATACCTTTTACTTTTTCTGCAATGCCTTGATCCATAGTAAATTCGCGTTATTGGTTTAACGAATGTTCCTGCAAAGGTAAAATTTAACTCTATTGCTAAAAATGTTTTTAATTTTTTTTTTGACATTCCTGATTTCCCTTCCAATGCATTTGATTATTTTTGAGATAAATGTACCTTTACCAAAGGATTATTGTACTTTTTACACTTAGTTACTTGAATGTGCATTTTACGTTTCACATTTCACATTTCACATTTTAAATTTAAACTATGCTCGCTTACCAAACAGAATCAGATACAAAAACGGATATGAAAATTGTAGACCATCAAAATACAAAAATTGTAGCCACCGTCGGTCCAGCTTGTAGCTCTTACGAGGTGTTGCTCAATCTCATTCAGGCAGGCGTGGATGTGTTCCGGCTCAATTTCTCGCACGGCTCGCACGAAGACCACTTGCAAGTAATGAATCACATTACAGCGATCAACCAAAAGCATGGTTTGCACATCAGTATTCTGGCGGATTTGCAAGGTCCAAAACTGCGGGTGGGTAAAATCGAAAACAACGCGCTCGAACTCAAAGAAGGCGATATCGTCACCTTTACGAATGAAAAGTGTATCGGTACGATGGAAAAAATTTATATGAGCTACGACCAGTTTGCAGAAGATGTGGAAGTAGGCGAAACGGTACTTGTGGACGACGGCAAGCTGGTATTTGAAGTGGTAGAAACGAATAAAAAAGATATCGTAAAGCTGAAAACGCTTTTTGGCGGCATTTTATCTTCTAATAAAGGGGTGAATCTGCCGAATACGCAAGTGTCGCTGCCTTCTTTGACGGAAAAAGACCTCATTGACTTAGCATTTGTTTTAACGCAACCCGTGAATTGGATTGCCCTTTCTTTTGTACGCAGACCCGAAGATATCACCGAACTCCGCCAACACATTGACGCTAAAAACCATCCAGCAAAAATTATTGCGAAGATCGAAAAGCCCGAAGCGGTGCGCCGTATTGACGAAATCATCAAGGAAACGAACGGCATCATGGTGGCGCGGGGCGACCTCGGTATTGAAATGCCGATTGAACAATTGCCAGTTATTCAAAAAGAAATTGTACGGAAATGTATTCAATATGCCCGTCCGGTAATCGTCGCTACGCAAATGATGGACAGCATGATTACTAATCCAAGCCCAACGCGCGCCGAAGTGACCGACGTAGCCAATGCCGTGCTGGATGGCGCCGATGCCGTAATGTTGAGCGCGGAAACCTCCGTTGGTAAGCATCCCGTAAAGGTGGTAGAATATATGAATAAAATCATAGACGAAGCCGAGCGCATCTTCAATTTTGACGGTCGCCGTCCGACACTTACTCCAAAATCGCGCACGTTTATGTCGGATGTGGTCTGCTTCAATGCAGCTAAAACGGCAGAGGAATTGGATGCAAAAGCCATCGTGGGCATGACGAGTTCGGGTTATACGGCTTACAAAGTGTCGAGCTATCGTCCAAAACGGGAAATTTATATTTTCTCTGACCGGATGCACATGCTCGCCACGCTGAATCTAGTGTGGGGTGTGCGCTGTTTTTATTATGACCGTTTTACCACGACCGACGATACGATTAATGATGTAAATGATATGCTAAAAGCTGCCGGAAAAGTGGAAGTAGGGGACATTGTAGTAAATACGGGTAGTATGCCGCTGCACCGCCGCCATCGCACGAATATGTTGAAAGTGACGATTATTGAGTAGATGAAGATTGGTCAGACGAATCCAAAGTCGTCTGACCAGTTTTATAGCAGCATTTTACAAGCCTGATACAAATCCCCCCACCCATCGCGCTGCTTGACTACTGTTTCCAAATATTCTTCAAAAACGACTTTGTCCTGTACGGAATCTTTTATAATCGCGCCGTTCAAACCCGCCGCCATGTCTTCCGCCTGCATCTTGCCATTGCCAAAATGCGTAGCCAACGCTTGTCCGTTATTGATGACCGAAATCGCTTCCGCTGCGCTCAAGGTACTGCTGGGCGACTTGAGTTTGGTGCGTCCGTCTTCGGTTTTACCGCTGCGCAATTCCCGAAAAATGGTGACTAAGCGTTGAATTTCTTGTACAGGAGCGGCTTCGGACGTTAATTGAAGCGATTGACCAATCTTTGCGACGCGGGTTTTTACAATTTGCACTTCCTCTTCGAGCGTTGCTGGCAGTGGCATGACGACCGTATTAAATCTTCGCCGCAAAGCACTGGACAATTCGTTCACGCCTTTGTCGCGGTCATTGGCAGTGGCTATAATGTTGAATCCCTCTACGGCTTGCACTTCCGTATTTAATTCTGGAACGGGTAATAATTTTTCCGATAAAATAGTAATCAGCGCATCCTGTACATCCGATGGAACACGGGTCAATTCTTCCACGCGCGCAATTTTACCATGTTGCATCGCCATCATCACCGGACTCGCCACCAACGCATTAAAACTTGGACCTTCTGACAACAATCGAGCGTAATTCCAGCCGTATCTCAACGCCTCTTCGCCCATGCCTGCTGTGCCTTGTACCAACATCGAAGAATCACCAGAAATAGCGGCAGATAAATGTTCAGATACCCAGGTTTTCGCAGTGCCAGGTACGCCCACAAGCAACAGTGCTCGATCTGTAACCAGCGTAGCCACTGCAATCTCCATGACCCGACGATTACCAAAATATTTAGGTTCAATCACAAAACCATTGTCCAACGTGCCGCCAAGCAGGTACGTGACGACTGCCCATGGCGACAATTTCCAGTTGGTAGGACGCTGGTGCGTATCGGCTTTCGCCAATGCTCCCAATTCTTCGGCGTACACGGTTTCAGCGTGCGGGCGAAGGGCTTTTAATTCGTTCAAAGGTAAGGGTTTGAAGTTTAAAGTTTGATTGTTTAAGGTTCGAGCGCGGTGTGGCGCATTTCCAAAATGTGCCGCACCTAAAGTAATTCTTTAATCATCTGCTCTCGAAAAAAGAGAATTTGCAGCGATTTATGAATAAAATTTTCATATACCCGTGTTTCGATGGATTGCCAAAAGGCACGTAAATCATTAAAATCTGATGGGCGGCATTGAAAAGCTACGTCATCGCTTCCCCATATTTGAAATTTATTTTCTATCACTGGATAAATTGCTTCTTCTGAAAGTACGTCTTTACTCGATTCCTGCGCCCACGTCGCCAAGCGTTTCCAAGCAGGATTTTGCGGCAATAGCCATCGTCCATGATTGCCGATGATGGGCAGTGCTGTATTCCACAACGTTCGATTTCGCAAGCAAAGTTGAAAAAAATCTGGTAAAAATTCCGACGGCAAAATCTTATTGGCTTGAGCCGATAAAAAAATAAATTCTGGTAACACTTTTTTATAAAGTCCTTCTAAAATATTGCTCAAATGTTGAATCGAAATCCGACCGCAAAAATTTTCTGCTGAAACGAGTGCCGCTTCTGACAAATTCCCATTAAAATTTTGCAACACAAATCCTGCTTTTCGCAATTGACTATATAAGGCGGCACTTTCCAGTAAAATGTGTGCAGCATCTGCATTTGTATCAATTCCTTGCTGTTGTAATTGGGATAATACTTCGGCAGAAAGCGGACTGCGATCTGTACCAATTAAAGCTGTTTTGACGAGTGCGGACCAAATCATCATCGAAAATACAAAGTTGGAGGTAGGAAGTACGATTTAAAGCATCATTTTTTCAATTAGGATTTAGTAGAGAATTCCAAAATTTAATTCTACTAATTTTTACGGAAAGCAATTTTGTTTGTAGTAATTTAAAAATAGCCATTTCTCCTGTCTCATTTCTACCAAACTCCTTGAATTTGACATAGTTCTGATAAATTCTATAAATAATTTCTTTCTGATTGTCAGTGGGAACGACTATCTTCGCACCGATTTTTTCAGACCTATTTTGTACTCAAATATATTGTAGCAATATGGCAAATATCGGATATGTTAAGCAGATTATTGGACCGGTGGTGGATGTGAGTTTTGAGGGAGAAAATTCTCACCTTCCTGAAATTTTTAGTGCATTGGAAATCCAGCGTGCCGGTGGTGAAACATTGATACTTGAAGTGCAGCAGCACTTGGGCGAAGATAGTGTGCGCACGATTGCGATGGACTCTACAGATGGTTTAGCGCGTGGTGTAGAGGTGATAGACACGGGTATCACGATTGCGATGCCAGTAGGAGAAGTTATCAAAGGACGTTTATTCAATGTGGTAGGAGAAGCAATTGACGGCATCGGTCCTGTTTCCAGAGAAAACGTATATTCGATTCACCGTAAGCCACCTACGTATGAAGAATTATCTACAGAGAAGGAAGTGCTTTATACGGGTATCAAAGTGATTGACTTGATTGAACCCTATATGAAGGGTGGTAAAATTGGTCTGTTTGGTGGTGCGGGTGTAGGCAAAACGGTTTTGATTCAGGAGTTGATTAATAATATTGCAAAAGGATACGGTGGTTTGTCGGTGTTTGCAGGCGTGGGCGAGCGGACTCGCGAGGGCAATGACTTGCTGCGAGAGATGATTGAAGCCGGCATTATGAATTACGGCGAGGCATTCAAGCACTCGATGGAAGAAGGTGGCTGGGACTTGTCGAAAGTGGATTTGAAAGGATTGGAAGATTCTAAAGCGACGTTTATTTTTGGTCAGATGAATGAACCGCCCGGTGCACGTGCACGCGTGGCATTGTCTGGTTTGACGATTGCAGAGTATTTCCGCGATGGCGATATGAGTGATTCGATGGGTGGTAAAGACATTCTTTTCTTTATTGATAATATCTTCCGCTTTACGCAAGCTGGTTCGGAAGTATCCGCGCTTTTAGGACGGATGCCTTCAGCGGTAGGCTATCAGCCAACATTGGCGACGGAAATGGGTTTGATGCAAGAGCGGATTACTTCTACGAAACGCGGTTCAATTACCTCTGTACAAGCAGTTTACGTACCTGCGGATGACTTGACAGACCCAGCTCCGGCTACGACTTTTGCACACTTGGACGCTACAACGGTGTTGAGTCGGAAGATTTCCGCACTTGGTATTTATCCGGCGGTGGATCCCTTGGATTCTACGTCTCGAATTTTGGATCCGCTGATTATTGGCGAGGAGCATTACAATTGCGCGCAGCGCGTGAAGCAGATTTTACAACGTTATAACGAATTACAGGATATCATTGCCATTTTGGGGATGGAAGAATTATCAGAAGAAGATAAACTCGTGGTACACCGTGCGCGTCGGGTGCAGCGTTTCTTGTCGCAGCCATTCCACGTTGCCGAGCAGTTCACGGGCGTTCCGGGGGTATTGGTGCCGATTGAAGAGACAATTCGCGGCTTTACGATGATCATGGACGGCGAAGTGGACGAGTATCCAGAATCCGCATTCAACCTAAAAGGGACGATTGATGATGCGATTGCAGCGGGTAAAAAGATGTTGGAAGAAGTAGCGTAATAATTGACCATTTGCAATTAACCATTTAGCATCTGACGATTAATGAATGATGGTAAATGGTCAATAGTAAATGATAAATGACAAAAATGAATATAGCGATATTAACGCCGGAAAGAGAGATTTTCAAAGGCGCGATCAAATCAGTAAAAGTACCGGGCACGATGGGACAATTTCAGGTATTGCAAAATCACGCACCAATTGTCTCCTCTTTGGAAACCGGTAAGGTAGAAATCGTTACAGCACAAGGACAGTACGAATATTTCGATGATCAAACTGGTAATATTGTAACCGCCCAGGAAGAAGGTCGAAAAATTACGTTCGATATTTCAGGTGGATTTATAGAAGTGCTCAAAAATGAAGTGTCGCTGCTGGTGCAAAGTATCTTGCGCGTTTAAAATTATACCTGGCTTCAACTTCAGAAGCAAATATTACAAAATAAAAAAGGGAAGGACGTTTTATGCATCTTTCCCTTTTTTTTACTAAAATCGAAGTTTTAAGCACCTTTTTTTTAGGTCACATTGCCTATTATAACAACCTCGGTTGGTTGCGGCTTACCGCCCACATCTTCCAAGCTAACCGCAAAAGCCTGCGCATTGGCTACAAAAGGCACTTTGATGAAAACGTTTCCTTGCGTAGGGATATCAAATACGCCCATATCTGTTGGCTTTCCATCTACAATTGCCCAAAGTTGGTATTGCTTTCCAGTCGAAGGCACACGCAATTGAACATTCCCAAGATAAACCTGTCCACTCTCTGAATTTACATACACTGCTGCCCTGCCATTTTTACCAGTCATTACGATAGGACGCGTATTTCTATTTTTCACAAAACCGAACTCTGCTTGTAATACATTCAGTGTTTCAGAAATACTATCACAAGCAACTTGAGCCTTATCTATTTGAGCCTGCTTCGTTCTTACTTGATCTTGTAGCTTTTCATTTTGAAAGTATAAAAATGCCAAGCCTGCAACGGCAGCCAATAACGCAAATGCCAATCCTACAGCTGACAATCTCGACCAAGTACGCGGACGCGCGTTAGATATTAAAGAACTTTTAGTAGGTATCTGAACAGAATCCGCGTCAATTCGTTGTAAAATACGATCTAATACTCCTGGTGGCGGCGATATAGCTTGCGCAAATACATAAAATTCTAACGTTTGTTCAATGGAAGTAAGTTCTTGTTGAACCTCGGGATACTTTTGCGCAAATTCCGTTACCTCTGCGGCTTCTGCGGCAGGTAATTTACCGAGCACGTATTGCTCAAGGATACCAGATTCTATATATGTTTTAACGTTCAAGGTATTGAATTAAAATGTCTATAATATAAGCCCCTTCTAATAGCATTAGCTTTTCATTACCAAGCATCTCTCGTAGCTGCATGATTGCTTTACGTACTCTTGATTTGACGGTTCCGAGGGGAATATTCAGTTCTTCACTGACTTCTTTTTGCGTGTAATCTTTGAAATATAATAATTCTATTATTAAGCGATTTTGTTCACCCAAATGGCTGACGATACGCCGAAGGGCTGGGTCTTTCATTTGTTGTTCTTCGCTGAGCCTTGCGCTATTAGATACGGAATCAGGGAGCGTTTCGGTTTTACCACTTTTTTTAAATTGACTGGATCGTAAAGTATCAATCGCCACATTGCGCGTTAATTGCACCATCCAGGTGAATAATCTTCCTTTATCAGCGTCATACTTGTCGCCATTATTCCATATTTTTACAAATACGTCCTGCAACGTTTCTTTTGCAATTTCTTCATTTGTAATCAATCTGCAAATTACGCCATATAATGCAGCAGCGTAGCGTTCATACAGTAACGAAACTGCCGATTTGTCCTTCCTTTGGAGCAATACAATAATATCCTGTTCCTCCCGAGGGAGATTGCTGCTATGAACGCTCATGAGATTAAAGCTAAAAATGATCTATCAATCGTCAAAATTATACTTTTTAGCACATTTGACCAAAAAAAGTTAAACCGACACCGTCAGTTTTCCCGTAACTAAGAATTGTATTTTGATGAAATTGTTTAGCTGAAGGACTATTTCGACTTTAGAACGATTGTAACAAAAGATTATACGGGTTTCCAAGCCGAAATGTTTCGCATCTTTTAGTGAAAAATTATACTTTAAAATAGTTAGTGGTTACTTGGGTAGCTGCTATAAAGAATACTGAGCACAAGGGGGAGTTACGGCACACTGCTGTACTCTTTATGGGTGTAACGCGCCTTCGGCTTTTATAGCCGAAGGTTTTTTTGTAATAACCAAACTTGTTTGATTTGTAAAATAAAGACCAAATAAGTTTGGTCACTATAAAAAAAAACGCCGCGTACCCTGCCCTTTAGGATGCGCGACGTTCTGGTATTCAACGGGTGTAAAATTTTTAAGCTCGCTTCGATAGTAGGTCCTTCGTCAGGTATACAATTAACTCCTGATTTACAAAAACCTCCGCCTCACTCAAACCATTCCACTTCATAAGGTCCTGCACACTGCATTGAAACAACTTGGCAAGATTTTGAATGCGCTCGCCTTTGGCAACGACGTACGAACTTTTGAACTTGTTGGCTGGAACCGTCAAACTCGCTTTTTTCGCATTTTTATCGGCAAGATAATCCTTGAAAGCAGTAACTGCACTCGCTGGTAAAATCAAAAACTGACCTCGCTTGTTTCGTGGCACTGCTTTTTGCAAATAGCCCGGATTCAAGGTCGTGATGATAGATGGAGCCATCTTACAAGCCGCCGCCACCTCTCGAAAGGAAAGTGCCTGATACACCTTCAAAACCCGCGTCTCGCGCAAGTGAAGCGAAGGATACCTTGCCTTCAACTTATGCTTGTGCGGATAATGTACTACGTAGGCGGCTGCTACATAAGCCGGTACGTATCGTCGGGTCTGTGCTGGAAGATACTTCTCATACTGCCAGTAGTCTTTGGAACCGGCAAGTCGCATCGCGTGTTCCAGTTTAGTCGGACCACAGTTATACGCTACCAGTACCATGCGCCAATCCTTGTATTCTTTGTGCAAGCTCGCCAGCACTCGCACCGCAGCTTCTGTTGAGCGGTATGGGTCGAGTCGTTCATCTACAGCACCGTCCACTTTTAAGCCATAACTACGAGCGGTTTGCGGCATCAATTGCCAAAGCCCTGCTGCGCCAGCTGGTGACTTTGCGGTAGGTTTCAAAGCAGATTCCACAATAGGAAGATACATCAATTCCTTAGGCAAGCGGTAAATGCTGAGATAGTGCTCAAAAATCGGGAAATACATCATGGATCGTCCAAGAATGTCTTCAGTTTGCTTGTGACCAGTCACTACATAGTCCTGAATGTACGTACGCACTTTGGCGTTGTATTTTGCTTCAAAAGGAAGCGCAATGCGTTGTATCCGCTCTTTTATCACTCCTTCGTTTTGAGTGTTCCATCGGGTTGTTGCTACTTCTTCCGATGCGTCGAGGGGGAACGCGGGTGTGTGTTTGGTTGACAGCACGTTTAGAGCTACGGCTGCGGCAACCACTGTCCATGGGATACTCATTAAAAGACATTTAGTAAAAAAATAAGACAAGAGGAATATTCCTCTTTTTCTTTAATAAAGGTTTTAAAAGGTGTAATGAATTTTGTAAAGGTAACGTCAAAATTACTTCATTCGTGTGCATGAATAACGGGATAGGCTCTAATTAGAAGTTTCTCGTTTTATTACAGGCATCAAAGATAATAGTTAATTTACTTATTGTCAATGTTTTTTGAATAAAAGTTATCAACACTCGTATTTCTTGATGATTTTGCAAAAGTATTGTTAATTGGGTGAAATAGTATTTTTATACTGTTTTTCATTTTTGAAAAAGCATTTGAGTGGCAATTTAATATTTTAACCCTACCTTAGCAGTATAAAATTTGGCGAGGAAAGTGTTAAAAAAATGACCTTTTTTCGACGAACGTTGTTTCTATACTGGAATATTAGGGAGAAAAACAAGTTATTTCTATGTGTTAAAAAAGAGCGTATGCAACTGAAAATTTTGCCGTTTGGTATTACGAAGGATATCATAAGTGAGTCTGTCCTTTATTTTGAATATAATAAAGATGTAACAGTGGGTTTCCTGCGCGCTACTTTATTACAAAGGTATCCAGCGTTAGAACGATTAAATTCGCTGGCAATAGCCGTCAATGGTGAATACGCATTGGATGAACAAGGAATAAAGAGCGGCGATGAAATCGTGCTAATACCTCCTGTGAGTGGCGGTTGAAATGGGGATAGGGTGATGTGCGACGAAAGGACCAAGAGAAAGAGAGACCGAGTGACAAAAACACCATAACACAAAACACAACGAATATCCCTACTATGATTGACATCCAACTCACGGAAACACCTTTAAATACCCAGACTTGTATTGATTTTGTAACGAGCGGAAACGCCGGAGCAATAGACATTTTTATTGGAACGGTGCGCAATAATACCCAGCAGCGAAAGGTAACTCGCTTGGAATATGAAGCCTACGCGCCCATGGCAATCTCCGAAATGCACAAAATAGCCAAACAAGCCTGTAATAAATGGCAGATTCAGGGAATCGCTATTCATCATCGCGTTGGCATCTTGCACACAGGCGATGCTGCTGTCATTATAGCCGTTTCTACGCCACACCGAGCGGAGGCTTTTGAGGCTTGCAAGTGGGTGATTGATACTTTGAAACAAACCGTCCCCATTTGGAAGAAAGAAATTTTTGAGGATGGAGAAGTGTGGGTAGCAGCGCGCCCTTAACAATGGAAAGTTGAAATGATGGAAGGTTGGAATACTCGTCCACATCTAAAAGATTGGAAACTTATAATAACCCCTTTTGTCAGAAAACCCTTTCCGATATTCCAACGGCGTACTTTCCAGCCTTTCATCATTCCAGCCTTCCAATATTCAAGAACCTGAGAGTAGAGATTGCAATTTCATCGCTACTGCCATGTCGCCTTTTATTTTGATTTTGCCGGTCATCACTGCCATCATGGGGTTGACGCTACCGCTTTGCATGGCTTGCAGCGTGTCAATGGTGGTGGTGATGGTACAGTCCGCATCTTTATCTTCATTCGTGACGACGGCGGGAGTGCTGGTCATATCCACATGAATAATTTCATGGTCACCCAATACGAGCTTCAGGGTCTTGCCCATAGCTGGTGCGCGATGCGCTTGGCTTTTTACTTTGTCGCTTATTTCTGTAAAGGTCATTTGCAAAAAAATTTAGTGATAGAACAAACAAGAAACGATAATTCCAATAAAATAGAAAGAATCTGCAAGCAAATTTTGTACTACCTATTTAATATTGGATGCTGGATGCTGGATGCTGGATTCATGGAGTCGCTTGGGCACTTAATCCCTTTTTCTCTGAGTCACTCGCGTGTTCCTGAAAGCACCTCCTGCACTCGTTGTTTCCACAAAGCACCAAATGGCTGACGCGGTTGCTGACAAAGATAAACCGTCGTACCGTACTCCCGCGCATATAGATCGCTTATTTTACCAATTGCTTTAATATCGGCAAAGATTGCCTGCACGTCCTCGCCCAATTCGTCATTGACATAAATTAAGGTAGTTGCATCGGTATTTTTCTGAATCCAGAGCCGATAGGTGTCGCTAAAACTATTGATAGGTGGCAAACCTTTTGCAAATAACTCGACGGCACCGGCTTGTCCATAATTTTCACAATAAATCAAGCATTGGCTTTTATCTGCTACTTGATTGTAGGCTGTCATCACGTGCTGCGCCAATTCTTCCCAGCCCAGCATATCTGCATAATCCTGCGGCAATGGGTACGTCTTTCCATCTTCCCACCGATTCTCCAACCCCAGATTTTTAGCCGTCCATTTGCTATATGCTACCATATCAGGAACGGAAAGAAACGGTACGCCCAGCGGCAAGGCAGGAAGCAGTAGCGTGAGCATCAAAATAGGCAGCGCAACGCGTAGCCAAACTGATTGTAACAATTGCTCAAAATAAACACTGCCCGCAGCGAGCATCACCGGATAAATACCAAGTGTGTAATAACTCTTTCCTCGAAATAGCAGAAAAACGGCAATCGTAGCTAGAAATAGTAAGCCAATCAATCGAAAGTTTTTCGCTTTTTGGTAGAATAGTAAAAATAGTAAGCCACCCATCCAAATCACGAACGCAGGAAAGTTCATCAATAATTGGTCTGCGAAGAAGCCACCAGGGTCTACGTTCACTAATTGGTTCTCTGACAACTCGCGCATGTGCGTGACGACCGGAAAACCATGCAAATATTGCCAGATAAGATTTGGTGCTGCAATTGCGAAAGCAATCAAAGCCGTCCAAAGCGCGTGTTTCGACCACAGTAAGCGGCAATGTGGTGTGAATAAAAGTCCAATTAACAACGCCATTAAAAAGAAAACAACGATGTATTTATTCAAAAATCCAAAACCAAACGCAACGCCAAAATAAAGTAGGTAGCGTCTATCTTCTGTATTCAAATAACGCAAAATCAGATAGCAAAACAATGCCCAAAAGCACACATCTATCATCACTGGTTGAAACAGCCAACTTCCACGCATATACGCTGGCGACACTAAAATGCACAATGCTGCCAGAAATTGCCCATATTTTCCCGCGCCCGTCTCGCGCGCCATTACACCCGTGAGTACGAGCAAGCCAGTACCCAATAAGGAAGGAATAAGTCGCACTACGAACATTGAATCGCCCAGCACGGTCTGAATAAATGCAGCAATCCAACCAATCAACGGCGGATTTGACCAATAGCCAAAGTCCAGATGCCTTCCTAAAGCGAGGTACAACATTTCGTCCCGATGAAAACCGTAATTGATATTGGTTAAAAGGTGAAAAAGTAGTTTAACAGCAGCTAAGGCAAGCAAGATTTGCCAGTGAATGGGTTTTAATGGCATCGTTTTTATTTTTCTGCAAGATGCAAATTGAGGGAAAATGCCTCTACTTTTTTCGACGGAAATTGAAAATTGATTATTCGCAATTGGAAAGCTATAGTTTGTGAATGAGATTTTAGAATTTAATGTTATAAGAGGGTCTTAGAACCTTATAATACCATTTTCAATCAATGACGACGTATGTTTTTTACATTAGTATGCTGTTTTCCAATGTGTTCTGGTATCTGGCATCTGACTTATGGCATCTAAATTAGTATAATAGCCAATCTGAATCTTATCGTAGGGTATTAAATCATTCTTATAGGGTAATAGAATAGTGCAGGAGGGTATTTGAATGTTCTAATAGGGTATTTTGACATCCTAAGGGGGTGCTTGAACGTTCTGATATGGTATTTTAACATTCTAATAGGGTATTTGAACGTTCTGGGAGGGTATTTTGACATTCCAAGAGGGTACTTGAACGTTCTGGGAGGGTATCTCAACGTTCTGAGTGGCTATTGTAACTTTAAAAAGGAGAAAGAGCGATTTAAAATTTGCTTCTCTACGCTCTCAGTCTTATCGCAATTCAATTTTGATGGCTCAATTAAAGCCATAATTATAAGTCAGCTTTTCCCCCGTGCGGTCTGTGATTGCCCAGTAAAGGTGGTCGGAGAGCCTGCGCAAATCCAATTGGAAAATCCAGTTTTCCTGCACTTTTTCGCCGCTTTCGGGTGCGGCCACTATGGTTTCGTCATCGGTGAGGGGGCGCAGTGGGTGCAAGACGAGTTGGCTATTTTCCCGCAGATATTCCCTCACTTTAGCAGTCAAGGCAGCGTTCCACGCTTCTTCCGTATCAAATTTATCGCGGTACAATTCATATACATTTTCCACCAACCCACGAGGAGATTCGAAGTGCGCATCGTCGTTCAAAAAGCTATACAAGGAAGCGCGCAAGGCTTGCTCAAAAGAGATTTTATTGTGTGGTAATTCACTTTGCGTTTGCACGTTCGATGCTTCTATTATAATTTCCAAGCCAGGCATTTGAAATTCCGTTACCACTATTTTTTGAATCGTGGCTTGAACGTCTATAGGATTTTCGGGTGAAAAATGTGCGTTAAACCATGCTGCTGCCTTTCCCGTAAACGGATAGTTTTGTCGAATGTAATGCAGCGTCGCCAATTCAATGGCTGTAATTTTCTTTTTGTCTTGCGCTTCTTGCACCAGCGATTGAATTTCCAACTCCGAGATGCGCCCTTCGCCTCTGCCGATGGTGAGTCCTTCTGCCATATCGAGCAGTAATTTGTCGTATTGGATGCCGTTGATGATTTTGTAGTAGCTCATAAGGAAGTAGGCAGTTTACGGTAGGCAGTAGGCAGTCAGCAATTTTAAACTGCCAACTGCCAATTGCCAACTGATTTATTGTTTTACAAATAACTGCGAAGCGCCGTGCTGCACATCGCGTATCAGATACGTACCTGCGGGCAGGCGACTTGTATCTACACGATTTGTATTTTTTACACTTGATAAAAGTTGTCCCATCGTATTATAAACGGCATAATCCGAAGTACGATTCGTCAGTAATTGGTCATTCACCGGGTTCGGGAAGATGCGCCATTGCGGTAAGTTGCCATTTATATCGTCCACATCAGTCAGGTCGTCAAAGTTGAAGATAGAAACAGACCCGCTGATTTCATTCGCGACGACCAATAAGGCTTTGCCGTTCGGACTTTGCTCTTTGGAAATGTATGTAACGCTTTCTGGACCCAAGTCGCCAGCTCCTGGCGTTTCCACATTGGCTGTAAACGTGCGGTTATTGACATAATCTACAAATCGAGGCGTGGTTGGCACACTAATATCGTAGACCATGACACCGCCGATGCGTTCCAGACCAATAAAAGCATACGATTTACCATCAATATCGGCAATTGTAATTGCTTCGGGCTCCGGACCTTTGTTATCGCTGCGACTGTCAAGGGTGTTGTCGGTATTGCTTACATTGAAATATTGTGGAAATTTCTGAGCGGTGATTTGCTCTAAATCATCACCACTATCAAAAACCTGATTGCCCAAAGCATCCCAAATCGAAAAAGAGCGACCGCCTAATACATACAATTGGTCGAAATCGCCGTCGCCATCAATGTCGCCGAGCTTGTTGGTCGCATTCAAACGCCCTAAGTTCGTATTATTCTTCAACGCAGCAGCATTTGGAAAAGCCTTCGCATCCAAGGTTAAAGAACTAATTCTTGCTTCCTCCACAAAACCCGTGTACTCGCGCGCGTCGCCTTCATTGGCAGAAACGATGTACGTCGCGCCATTGGCAACATAACTGGCAATCGCATCAGGCATATACATTCCAAAAACAGGGTACGGCTTGATATTCACAGCAGAATTATCGCGGTCACTGGCATCTAAGCCATAACTTCCGTCAAAACTAATCACACCCAACACGATGTCGTCGTTCACACCTGCACCTGCTACGCCAAAATCATTGTCATTCACCACCGCTAAAGCACCATTCGGCAAAATCGTCAAACCCTCCGGCTTGTCCCCTGCTTGATAACCAATAGAGGGCAAATTCAGCACTTTCGTTTTGTGAACGGGCTTGATTCCGGCGGCAGCCAGTTCGTCCGCAGTCATTTGTTCCAGTGTTTTATTGGCAGTAGAAATCGTGTCGCGCAAAGCAATCGGATTATTTAAGATATTGGTAGCACCTTTCAAGTTGACTTCAAAAATGAATTTCTTACCCGTGCCTTGTCCGGGAGGGCTCGAATCGCGCTCTAAGACCATGAAAATGCCGTTGCCTTTGTAAACAGCATCCCCAATTTTATCTACGCGGCTAATTGCCAAACCTGCGTCCTTATTACGTTCTAACAGATAAACGTACTCGGCTATCGGAACGCCCGTTTCGGCATCAATAGCGATAATGCGCAACACATCCGACCTATTTTGAGTACGACTATCAGGATTGAACATAGGCGATTGGATAAAACCATAAATCACACTGGAATCCGGGTCGTAAGCGATGGCTTCAAAACCGCGATTCGCCCAGCGTCGGCTGTACGAAGCGGGCAGCGTTTCGAGACCATAAAAATCTGGTTCTAACGGCGCAATCCCCAAGAAAGAAGTACCTTCTGGCACGTACCGTTCAATCAAAGAACCATCTGGATTAAATTTGTACAACGAAGGACGATACTCATCACACATCCAAAAATTACCAGCAGTATCGCGCACAATGCCTTCAAAATCACCACCGTAGCGGTCGTGCGGCAGTTCGTGGTAGAATTTGCCATTCGCATTAAAATCTTTCTTGTCGAATTCGGTGGTGGAATCGGTGTAAGTAACAGGTATTTCATCAAAACCCAATACATTGCCTCTGCCCGTGATAGGTTTGATTTTATCTTGCTGCGTCAAGAAAATTTGGGTGTCTAATTTGACCGTATTTGCTGTCAGATTGAGCGTCATTTTTACAATACGAGCCTGATAATTAGGCAATTTGAAGGGGCGCAAATCCTGCGGCACATCTTCACCGGCAGCGCTGGCTGGTATCGCTTCATCGTTAGGTCCTCGGTCAGGAATGGTGTAGAGTACGTAGTTATTCGAGTCGGATTCTGTTGCATCGTAATACAAACCAGAGAAACCACCCAATTTCACAGGCGTTTTACCGCCATCATACACGGGTTTGCCCAATTCCGGCAAGTTAATTAATTCGTTGAGTTTGAATTGTTTCAACACCGGCGTACCTTTCAAGTGGTCTTTGTAACCTAAAGGCAATATATCGGTAATTCGATTGGTTGCTAAGTCAATGACTGCGAACGCATTATTCTCTTGTAATGAAACATAAGCCGTTTTTCCGTCTGGCGTTTCGGTAATATATTCTGGCTCCAAATCTTTTGCTACGGTCGCATCCTTTCCGAATATACGAATGCCCTTATTTTGCAGGGAAACTTTCTTGTCGTTGTAGCTTGTAAAGTTGATATTCACTACCGTAGCGCTCGCCGCGCCGCCACTCACGTCAATGATGCTTACGGAACCTTCCGGGTCCACGCTGTAGTCTGCATTTGGCTCGCCTTCATTGGCTACCAGCACTTTTTTACCGTCTTTGGTGAAGGTCAACATATCGGGCAATGCGCCGACGGTTACTTCTTTCAGAAACGTGCCATTTACATCAAAAAATACGACTTTGCCGGGCTGGGTTTTGTCCACTGCTTGTACAGCCGCTGCGACTAAACCGTTGAAAACTGCCACGCTATTCACGCCGCCGCCGTACGGAGCCATGTCCACATCGCTCACTTTGGTAGGCGTAGCCGGATTGCTGATGTCGAGAATGGTAACTTTGTTCGCATTGGCATTGGTGAAAAATACACGCGCGGAAGCGGCGTCAAAAGCGGCGATTTCAGCCGCGCCGCCATCAAAAACATTGGTGCGATAGGTAGACAGGTAGTTGAGTTTCGGATCGTTTTGCGCAGCGACACTCAGGGTGCATAATACGAGCGCGGCGACCCACAGGTGTAGGAGTTGCTTCATAAACAGAATCATTTTTGAGATTAAAAAAATTTGAAACGCGAAGATAGGAAATGAATGTGATTAGGGGTGATTGGGTGGTGGGGTAATTGGGTAAAAAGAGTGAAAAGGTGATGGGTAAAACGAGATTAGTAGATAGCTGAATTGCTTTTATTGTTTGTAACGCAGCAAATCAAGTGAAAGGAAAGGTGAAACGCGAGTTGTAGCGTTCCGAATCTACTTTCGATTTCGTCCATTACAACTCGCTAATCACCTCATCACCTTTTCACCCCATCCCCTTTTCATCCCTTACTCCGCCTCTGCCAGCGCAGGTTCCGGCTTCTTGCGAGGCGTTTCTTCGTCCTCATCCGGTATTTCGAGTATCATATTTGCTTTTTTGCTGGATAAGTAAGAATAAATGGCTGGAATCACGTAGAGCGTAAGCACCGTTGCAAACAACAAACCGCCTACAATCGCCACACCCATGCCAATTCTACTTTCCGAACCGGCACCCAGTGCCAGCGCAATGGGTAACGCACCCAATGCAGCGGATAAACTCGTCATCAAAATGGGTCGAAAGCGCGACACGGCTGCTTCTCGAATGGCATCGGCACGGCTTAGACCATCTTCTTTGCGCTGATTGGCAAATTCTACAATTAAAATCCCGTTTTTGGCGACCAGACCAATGAGCATGATAATCCCGATTTCACTGAAAATATTGAGCGTTTCTTCGGTCCACCATAGTGCTAAAACCGCTCCCGCCAATGCCAACGGCACGGTAAACATGATAATCAGAGGATCAATAAAGCTTTCAAACTGTGCTGCGAGTACCAAATAAATAAGCACCAGCGCCAAACCAAATGCAAATATCAAACTCGAAGAACTTTCTTCATAATCTTTAGAAGCGCCTTTCAAAGCAGTATAATAAGATTCATCCAACACTTTATCAGAGATAGCGCGCATCGCAATGATACCATCGCCAATCGTTTTGCCTTCTGCCAAACCCGCTGTGACCGTAGCCGCTGTGAAACGATTATAGCGATACAAGGCTGGTGGAGTGGTGCGTTCGGAAGTCGTCACAAGGTTGTCCAATTGAATCATTTCGCCCGTGCGGCTGCGCACGTAGAGCGAGCGCAAGTCCGTGGGCGCATTGCGGTCTTCGCGTTCTACCTGCCCAATGACTTGATATTGTTTGCCATTCATAATAAAATAACCGAAGCGTTGACCACTTAAACCTAATTGCAGGGTCTGCGCGATATCTGCGACGGAAACACCTACGTCCTGTGCCTTCTGGCGGTCAATAGCGATACTGATTTCCGGTTTTGTGAATTTTAAATCCAAATCTACAATACTGAAAGTCGGGTCTTGACGAGCTTCGTCCATAAACTTGGGAAGTACCTCGCGGAGTTTATCAAAATTGGGCGCTTGGATTACAAATTGTACAGGCAAACCGCCTCGACGGTCGCCAATAGTGGGTTCTTGATATAAAAAGGCGCGTGCTCCAGTTAACTTAGTCAACTTTGGCATTACGGCATCCATGATTTCCTCCTGACTGCGTTCGCGCTCTTCTGCTTCTTTTAAAATCATCGTGATGCTACCGGAATTGGTAGAGCCACCACCCGGACCACCGGAGGTTATTGTAATCAAACCTGCTAATTCCGGTACGGCTTGCGAAAGCGAATCGGCCACCAGATTCATGTATTTGTCTGTGTATTCAAACGTAGCGCCTTCTGGAGCGGTCACATTGCCACGTAGACGGCTGCGGTCTTCAAGCGGTGCTAATTCGGCAGGCAGATTGCTACCCATAAAATAAATCATAGCACCAGCAATTGCGATGACGACAAATGCTAACCAGCGTAGGCTTAAAAATCCGTTCAACGAGCGGCGATAGCCATTGGTCAATCCACTAAAAAAAGGCTCCGTCACGCGATAGAACCAGTTTTGTCGCTCGCGGTTTTTTAACAATTTGGCGGATAACATCGGAGTCATCGTCAAGGCTACAAATGCGGAAATGATAACCGAGCCTGCAATCACCACACCAAATTCTCGAAACAAACGCCCCGTCAAACCTTGCAAGAAAACCACCGGCATAAATACCGCAGCCAGCGCCACGGTCGTCGCGATGACCGCAAAGAAAATTTCTCTTGAACCCTTCACAGCGGCTTCGAGCGGCGTCATGCCTGCTTCTACCTTGGTATAAATATTTTCAACGACTACAATTGCATCATCTACTACCAAACCAATCGCCAACACAATGCCAAGCAGCGTCAATACATTAATACTAAAACCAGAGATATACATTATGAAAAACGCCCCTATCAAAGAAACTGGAATGGCTACAACCGGAATAACGGTGGTACGCCAGTCGCGCAAAAACAAGAAAATGATAAGCACGACCAAGCCAAACGCGATATAAATCGTTTCCTGCACTTCGCTGATGGAGGCGCGGATGAATTTGGTAGAATCAAAACCGATATCCACTTTCATATCTTCCGGCAGTTCGCGCTCAATTTGTGCCAACCGCTCGTAGATAGCGTCTGCAATTTCAATGTGATTAGAACCCGGCTGCGGTACAATAGCAATGCCCACCATCGGAATCCCGTCACGGCGGAAACTGGTGCGTAGATTTTCAGCACCTAATTCGGCATAACCAATATCTTTAAAACGAACAATTCGTCCTTCTTCTTCTTTGATAATCAGATTGTTGAATTCCTCTGCCGTTTCTAATCTTCCTTGCGTCCGTACTGATAATTCGGTGGTGTTTCCTTCAATACTGCCCGATGGCAATTCCACATTTTCGCGTTGTAAAGCACTTCTGATATCCAACGGGGTCAAGGAATAAGCGACCAATCGCTCCGGCAGAATCCAGAGGCGCATTGAGTAACGTTTTTCGCCCCAGATGTTCACCACACTCACCCCATCAATTGTCTGAAAACGCTCTTTAAATACCGTTTCTGCAATCGAACTCAATTCCAGCAAGGAACGATTGTTGCTTTGCAAATTCAAAAACATAATCGGGCTGGCATCGGCATCCGCTTTGGAAACCACGGGTGGGTCTACATCTGGGGGAAGTCTGCCCACCACTTGCGAGACTTTATCGCGCACGTCATTGGCAGCTTCTTCGAGGTTTATATTTAAATTAAATTCAATGTTAATATTGCTCCGCCCGTCGCGGCTGGTAGAAGTCATCGCGCGAATACCTGCAATCCCGTTCACCGATTCTTCAATTGGTTCGGTGATTTGCGATTCTACAATTTCCGCATTCGCGCCTACATAACTGGTTGATACTGAAATAATTGGCGGGTCTACGCTCGGATATTCGCGCACGCCCAAAAAATTCATGCCAATGACACCAAACAGCACAATCACGATGGACAGCACCGTAGCCAGCACGGGGCGTTGTATGCTTAAAGATGATAAACTGCTCATAATAAAGATATTGAGATATTTTTTGCCCGCAACACATTTTTTCTAACACATAGCCACATAGCGTCCTTTGCGTAAACTCTGCGCACTCTGCGGTTAAAAAAATATCATGGGGGTTCAATTATTGTTCAATTTTCGTAATATTTACTTCCGCGCCGGGTCGAATTTGCATGATACCAGTCGTGATAACCGTATCACCAATCGAAAGTCCCTTCGTGACTTGTATAAAATCTTCCCGACGAATACCCGTTTCTACGTCCACCGACGTGGCTTTTCCACCTTTAAAAACGAATACTTTTTTGCCTTCTAAGTCTGGTAAAATCGCTTGGGTTGGAATCATAATCGCACCAGCAAAGCTGCGTAAGTTGACAGAGACATTGGCAAACGCACCCGGCAAAATGCGTCCGTTCGGATTCGGGGCTTCTGCTTTTAATTTCAAAGTACGAGTTGTAGCGTCCACATTGGATTCTTTAGCAACAACGATAGCAGAAAGCGGGTCATTGGAGCCGTCTAATACAAATTGCACTTTTGTACCTTTATTGATACCCCGACCGTAACGCTCTGGCACCGAAAATTCCACGTTTATAGGATTCAAACTTACCAGATTCACGATAGTCGCGCCCGGCGACAAATAACTACCTTCACTCACTTGCCGCAAACCAAGCAAGCCATTGAATGGTGCTCGGATGGTGCGCTTTTCCAATTGTACATTGATTAAATTCAGCTCTGCATCTACTTGGTCCGCTTCCGCTTTGGCAATTTCAAACTCCTGCAAACTCACGCCTTCTCTTTTGTACAATCCCTCCAGACGCTCGGCTATCGTACGTTTTAGTTTTTGGTTGACGATCAAGCGGTCGCGCTGCGCTTTCAATTCTGCCACATCCAACTGGATTAATAGCGCTCCCTTCCGCACGACGGTTCCTTCTTTAAACAAGACTTTGGTCACTTTACCCGGCACTTCGCTCATTATAATTACTTCCTCGTTTGGTACAGTCGAACCATTTACATTGATGATTTCGTCAGCGTTACCGGCTTTTATAATGATGGCTTCTACTGGCGTAGGACCGCCGCGCATACCTGCTGGACGGGCGTTCACGTTTTTCTCTTCTGCTGGTGGTTTAGGGTCTTCTTTTGTGAAAAAACCGCCTTGATACATCGCAAAAGCACCTCCAAAAATGACAACTGCCAATACAATTGAAAGGATGCGCGTGGTATTTCTTCGCATAATGTGAGTTTTGAGCGACAAGATATGGAATAATAACTCATTCATCAGACAAGAGGTTTAGTCCAGCAAATCTTAACAAATGGTTAAAAAAGTTTTTAGAATCCAAATAGACAGACAAAAAGCGGCAAAAAAATCTTCCCGACGAGTCTGTTTTTTTCATTGCAGCGTAAAATCAAGATTCAGTTCATTATCCGATTCTAAATTTTAACTTTGGGGGCTATAACTTGCGCGCTACATTCGCAATTATCATTATTTTAAAATGCCTAAATAAATTTTATGAAACTTACATTCCAACAATCCATATTATTTAGACTATCGCTTACTTTACTTGTTTTTTCTTTCCTTACACAATCATTTACTTTTGCGCCCAAGCGGGATTTTTATCAACTTAAAATTTATCATTTAAAAAATAAAACACAGGAAAGCAGCCTTGATGTATTCTTACAAAATGCCTATTTGCCTGCCTTACATCGCGCTGGCATCAACAAAATCGGGGTGTTCAAGCCAATCATAGAAGCTGGAGCTGCAGAACCCACAGAGCAGTTGGTGTATGTTTTTATTCCATTTACATCCGAAAAGGAATTCTTTAAATTGGAATCAAAATTGGCAGCCGATAAAAAATATGCAGTAGCTGGAAAAGAATATTTAGACGCTCCTTATGATAATGTTCCTTATACGCGCATCGAATCTATTTTGTTATCGGCATTTACAGGGCAGCCCAATTTTGCAATGCCAGCGTTGACATCACCGAAGTCGGAAAGAATTTATGAATTGCGGAGTTATGAAAGTTACACCGAAAAATTGTATAAAAATAAGGTGGAAATGTTTAACAAAGGAGATGAAGTTGGCTTATTTAAACGGCTGGGATTCAACGCGGTATTTTATGGAGAAGTGATTTCTGGCGCACAAATGCCCAACTTGATGTATATGACCACTTTTGAAAATAAAGCCGCGCGGGAC
>CAZJXN010000070.1:0-26827 GCA_964549655.1 uncultured Saprospiraceae bacterium | reverse complement strand
AACTGACAATCAAATAAATTTGCTATTCGGATGTGAGACAAACAACAACTTAAGTTAAATTTATGATAATTTAATTCTGCTCGGTTACTTAATGGAACAAAATTAATCTATAAATAAACGAACTTAAATTGGTATTAACTGGCGATTAAAAACTCAAACACCATGCAAAAAATCGTACACATCGCCTTAGTCGTCGAAGATTATGATGCGGCTATTCAATTTTATACTCAAAAACTAAACTTTACACTCATAGAAGATACCATTCTAAGCGACACCAAACGCTGGGTACTCATCGCCCCACCCGATTCTACCGAGTGCCGTTTACTCCTCGCCAAAGCCGCGAATGCCGAACAAAAAAGTCGTATCGGTAACCAGACAGGCGGTCGGGTTTTCCTCTTTCTCCACACCGACGACTTCTGGCAAGATTATAAAGAGATGATAGCCAATCAAATTAAATTTGTAAGACCACCACTGGAAGAATCGTATGGAACCGTCGCCGTTTTTGAAGATTTATATGGCAATCTCTGGGATTTGATTCAACCAAAGTCAGCATAAAAAACACCAAACCATGATTTTTTTGATTTTGAGATTAACATGACTGGGACTGCTAGCGTTTAATAAACAATCAAGTACATCCACTAATCCAATAAATCAAGGTTCAGACAAGATGCCAATCCTTCCACACTCTACTTACAAAAATCCGCCCCACTACCAATTCAACGGGCATTTGCAAACCATTTTCCCTGGTGCATTCCGCAAAATTGAAATCCACTACGAGCGCGAACGCTTGAACTTACTCGATGATGATTTTGTAGATTTGGATTGGGTAGATAAGGGCAGCCGCAAATTGGCAATTCTATCGCATGGTTTGGAAGGCAATTCGCAGCGCCCCTACGTCAAAGGCATGGCAAAAATGTTTAGCGAACAAGGTTGGGACACACTGGCTTGGAATTGCCGCTCGTGCAGTGGCGAGATGAACCGCGCGTTCCGCCTGTACAGTCACGGCGAAATCGGCGACCTCCACGAAGTGATTCAACACGCGATGCGCACCAAAGATTACGAACAAGTTGTCCTAATCGGCTTCAGCATGGGTGGTAGCATCACCCTCAAATACCTCGGTGTACACGGCAAGCAACTCGATGCGCCCATCACGCATGGCGTCGCTTTTTCCACGCCTTGCTGTGTAAAATCTGCCTCGGAAGTGCTCAACAAACCCTCTAATCGCATTTATTACAATCGCTTTTTAAAGAAATTGCAAAAAAAATTAGAACACAAAGCCACTGCTTTTCCCGATAAAATAGACCTTGCCAATTTGAATAAAATTAAAGTTTGGCGGGATTTTGATGAGTTTTTTTCCGCGCCGCTTTGTGGCTGCCCAGATGCAGACGGCTTTTACGAACAGTCCTCCGCCAAAAATTACATGAGCGGCATCACCGTCCCTACCCTACTCGTCAACGCCAAAAATGACCCGATTTTAGCCGATGAATGTTACCCCGTCGAGCTTTGCGAAAATCACGCTCACGTTTTTTTGGAAATGCCTGCCCAAGGCGGACACGTCGGCTTCGAGCAACGCGGAAAGTCGTTTATGTGGTCGGAATATCGGGCGTTGGAGTTTTGCGCCTGAAAAACTGGTTAGTGGTTTAAGTCTAAAAGCTAATTCAAATCCATAATATTAAAATTTTACTAATTCATTCCTCGCACGCTCCGCAAACTTCCAAATTCCATTTTATTTCAAAAACAAAATATTTTTTATTCAAACAAATACATAACTTTATAACAAGTTACAAGGGACAAAAACACACAAACACCTTGAAGATATTACATACTTCCGACTGGCATCTCGGACAAAAATACCTCTACTACGACCGCGAAGAAGAACACCGCCTCGCGCTCCACTGGCTCATTGACACCATTCACACCCAGGAAGTGGAAGTGCTGATAGTCGCAGGCGACGTCTTCGATATTGGCAATCCGCCTAATTACGCCCGACGTTTATATTATAATTTTTTAACAGCTTTATTAAAAAGTCCCTGTCGCCACATCGTCATCACGGGTGGCAATCACGACTCCCCTTCCATGCTCGACGCGCCCAAAGAATTGCTTGCAGCATTAAATATGCACGTCGTTGGCACTGCCTCCAAAAATCTGGAAGACGAACTCATTCAATTGAAAGATAAAAATGGTAAGGTAGAAGCGGTCGTCGCAGCCGTACCGTTCTTGCGGGACAGCGATTTGCGGTTCAGCGTGGCGGGTGAGAGCGGCTACGAGCGTATCGGGCGGGTACGCGAAGGCATTTTACGTCATTATCAAAATATAGGTACACTTGCAGAAAATTTTAAAAACGCAGCAATTCCCATCCTTGCCACCGGACATCTATACGTCAAAGGCGCGTTTGCATCCGATAAACAAGACAACATTTACATCGGCGACGTAGAAAATATAGACCCGACACATTTTCCTGATATTTTTAAATATATCGCATTGGGACACATTCATCGGGCGCAAGCCATAAGCGGCTTGGAGCACATTCGTTATTCCGGTTCCTTGATTCCATTGAGTTTTAGTGAAACGAAAGATGAAAAATGCGTTAAATTGCTCGAATTTAAAAAGGGACATTTGACCTCGGTAGAAGCGCTATGTTTGCCTACGTTCCGACGTTTAAAAACTATTGAAGGCACGTTGCAAGAAATCGAAGCAGGGCTGATGCGCTTTGATAGCAAGGGCGGACGCGAACTCACGCCGTGGGTAGAAATTATCCTGCACTCTGACCGCGTGATTCCACAATTGGATATGCAACTCAAGGATTTTACAAAAGATATGAATCTAGAATTGTTGAAATTACGTTTGCACCACAGCCATTTTGCGCTCGATATGCAGACCGAGGAGATTAGTTTAAAGAGTTTGGATGAAATGGAGGTCTTCACCAAAAAATGCGAAAGTGCTGGCAAAGAACCCGATGATATGCAGGAATTAGTGGCGACTTTTAGGGAATTGCAGGAATGGATGGAGGAAAGGGGTGATGGGGCAATAGGGTGATAGGGCGATGCGTGACGAAGTGAAGTGAGAAACTGAAATCATTGCGTGACTTTGAGAGAAAATGACCAATGGAGAAGATAAAATCTCTGCGGTTAAACCCTAAACCCGTAGGGTTGATATATTTATAGAAAAATCCGCGTCCCCGACCAAGGTCGGGGCGTTCCAATTAATGCGGTAAGGGCAGCAACAAGAGCAAATAATGAGAGAACAAGAACACACGAACACATGAACACAATTTTTGAATGAAAATTTTAAAAATCACCATCGAAAATCTTAATTCCCTGCGGATGCGGCAAGACATTGATTTCCGCGAGGGAGTGCTTGCTGATGCGGGTTTGTTTGCAATCACGGGCGATACTGGCGCGGGTAAAACCACGATTTTGGATGCAATAACGATTGCCTTATACGGGAAAACGCCTCGCTTAGAGCGCGGAAAATCCACCAACGAAATCATGTCTTACGGCGCGGTCAAAAGCATGGCAGAAGTGGAATTTGAGACAGAACAGGAGCGATTTTTAGCACATTGGTCTATTTATCGGGCAAATCTGAAACCAACGGGCAAGATTCAAAACGCCACTCGTATTTTATTTAAATGGAATATTGATACACAAAAATTCGACCCTGTCAATTCTAAGCTGAGTGAAATAGATGAAATTATAGAAACGCTTACTGGTTTGGATTTTGACCGATTTACGCGTTCGGTTTTGCTCTCGCAAGGCGATTTTGCAGCGTTTTTAAAAGCGGGAGAACGTGAAAGAAGTGAATTGTTGGAACGTATTACCGGCACGGAAATCTATTCGCAATTATCAAAAGCAGCATTTGAACGACATAAGTTAGAATTAGAAAAGCTAAATAACTTGAAGCGCGAGCGCGACGTCCTTCGTTTATTAGATAAAGAAAGTTTAGAAAATTTAAATAACAATCTACAAGCCAATCAATTACAAGCAGAAGTCTTAAAAAAAGAAGTAGAAACATTACAACAGGAATTACAAAAAGTACGCCGCAAAAATCAATTACAAACTGAAGTTACACAATTGACCGCCAATTTGCAAAAACAAGATACGGAACGCAGCGAAATCGCTCATTTACACCAACAACACGCCGACACATTCCAACAAATTCGTACGCAATGGACGCAAAGTCAGCCGCTCTTTTCGCAAGTTATTTCATTAGATGCAAACATTTTTGAACAAGCCCAATCGTTACTACGACAAACGCAAGAACGCGACGACACCGACCGAAAACGCGCACGCTGTCAGTCCGATTTTCAAACTTCTAATTTAAAAATAGAGCAAGCTACAACGGAAATTCAAATTTTAGAAAATTGGTTCGCCCAACATCCGCAGTTGGAAAAATTGGCAGAAGAAATTCAAGTTATTGATTTGAAAAGGCAGGAACTACTGGGATTGTGGAAGGAAAAACAAAAATTATTGGAAGCGGAAAATAGCCTCGCAAACACGCATAAAAAGTTGCAAAAACAACTTTCGGATTGGCAACAGCAATTGAAAAATTCAACTACTCAATTAGAAGATTTACGCAACCGTTTCAAACAACAAGCCCCTGAAAATTATGTCCAAGACCGCACGGAATTATTAGGTTTATTAAATGATGATATTGAAAAACTAAATGAACAACGGAAGCAATTAGAAACATTATATCGCCTCACGGAAGATTATCATTATTTGCTGAATCAATTGTCAGAATTTGAAGAGCAGCGCGAGGAATTGCAATTTCAAGAATTTCAAACTAATAAGGAATTACTCACTTCGATGGAGGCGTTGGAGCAGGCGGAGGCGCGGCGCAAGTTCAAACAGCACGTTTATGAACATCAGTTGTTAATCGCCAATTATGACAAAGACCGCAGCAATCTGGACGAAGGCGAGCCTTGTCCGCTGTGCTTTTCCACGCATCACCCGTTTCGGCATACGCACGTGGAGCCGTTCGTGGATTTTGCGCGTCAGGAATTGGACTCGGTACAAAGTCAATTAGAAAACTTAGGCAAGTACCATCGAAAATTGTTGATGCGGCAGAGCGAATTGGGGCAGCAGATTGACCGATTGACGGGCAACGAACTCAAGCCTTTAAGTGGCGAAGTAGAGAAATTATTTCAAAAAATATTGGACTCCGAAGAAAAAATAGCACTAGTTGCGCCGGATTTACAAACCGAACATTTTTCCCTCACGCATCGAAACATATTGCAACGAAAACTCACCGAGGCAGACGAGCAGCTCGTCACGCGCCGCCACATTCGGGAGCAATTGGCGAAGTTAAATCGAACATTGGAACAACAGGAATCGAATTATAGAACATTAGAAAATAAAGGTAAAGATTTGCAGACGGAATTGGTGGTGACTCAAGAAAAACAGGCATCTAACCGCGAGCAATTACAACAAACAGATGCTAAATTTCAATTAACTGTTCAATCTTTAAATGCCCTACTCATTCCTTATGGCTTCACTTTTGATATACAAACTGCTGGTGCAATGTTTGAAACTTTGAAAACGCAAGCCCAACTTTTTCAAGAAAATAGGCATAAATTGGAGGATTGTAAACGACAATTGGCCTTCTCGGAACGAGACGCAATGAGTGCGCAAAAGCAAATATCAGAATTGGAACAGCAGTTAGAAAATCAAAGTAACGCTTTAGCCATTCAACAGCAAACCATTGATAATCAACGGCAAACGCGGCGTAATTTATTTGGAGAAAAGAATCCAAAAACAGAACAAGAGGCTTTACAGCAACATTTAGAACAAGCAGAAATAGCCCTTCAAAAAGCAAAAAATCAGTTGGATGCTATTGTACAACAATTGGAAGGAACGCGCCAGATGCTCGCCGCCCGACAGCAAGAATTCATACAAATTAACAGCGAGGAAGCAGATGAAGTAATTTTAATACAACAAGTAGCATTAAAAGAATACGATTATCGAACTTTATTAGAACAAATTGGCGAAATCCGACGAGAATTAAAGCAACAAGAACAAACCGCGCAAGAAGTACAATTCTTGACCCAAAAAATCGAAGCACAACAGCGCGAACACACCCGCTGGGCAAAACTCAAAGACATTATCGGCTCGGCGGATGGAAAGGAATTTCGAGTATTTGCACAAGGTCTGACGCTTCGCCGCTTGTGTCAATTAGCAAATCGTTATTTACAGACTCTAAACGGTCGCTATTGGATTCAAAAACGAGAAGGCAAAGATTTGGATTTAGAAATTATAGATACGTATCAAGCTGATAATCGTCGTTCTATGAATACGCTTTCCGGTGGGGAGAGTTTTTTGGTGAGTTTGGCGCTAGCGTTGGGTTTGAGTGATTTGGCAGGCAGCACGGCGCATATTCAGTCCTTATTTATAGACGAAGGATTTGGTACTTTGGATGACAGCAGTCTGGATTTAGCGGTCAACACGCTGGAAAATTTGCAGGCAAGCGGCAAGACCATCGGCATTATTTCGCACGTAAAAGAATTGAAAGAACGCATTACGACTCAAATTCAAGTACGGAAGAAGGATAATGGGTTCAGTGAAATTGCCATAACGGGAGGATAGGAGGATAAAAAGTGGAAAATGGGAGGATTGGAAGATAGGATTCAGAAGTGGCGTTTGTCCCATTTTCCTATCTTCCCATCCTCCTATCTTCTAATCTTCTGCTTTTGTCGAAATTTTGTGACCGAGATACAAAGTATTTCGTTTATTTTGCGAACGTAACGACGTACCCCAGCCTTCAAGGCTGTCCACGTAATTCAACCTTTAGGTTGAGGGTTGAGGCAGCAGCCTTAAGTCTGCCAAACGGATGCAGCCTCGAAGGCTGTGCTACAAAAAAATCACTATGCAAAAAAACTTAAAACAACTTTTTGGCGACGCACACGGTTTGGACGAGAAGAGCGTTGATTTTTTGACCAGTGCGCTGGAAAAAAACAACTTACCCGGTTTTGATTACATCGAATACAAGCAGTCGCTCGGCGCGCTCATGGCGATGAACATTGATGAAATGACCTCGTTTAAATCAGCGTACGCAACGGCAGCAACGGTCGGCTTGACCAAAGATAAATTGCTGAAAACGGCAGACCATTACAAAGGTATTCTCAATAATGAAAAGACCCAGTTTGACGCAGCCCTCGAAAAGCAAATGCAGCAGCGCGTAAAGTCGAAGCAAGATGAAGTCACCAAACTCAACAAGCAAATCGAAGATTACCAGTTGAAAATCAAGCAGATGCAAGATAAAATTGCAGAATCCCAAGCCATCGTTGCCAATGCCGATGAAGACATTCGCTCCTCAATGGAAAAAATTGATACAACGCGGGAAAGTTTTGAATTTACACTCAAAAGTATTCTCAACGAAATTGATAAAGACGTAGATAATATTAATCGTTATTTGTAAAGTGGAGGATGGGAAAATGGGAGCATAGGAAGATGGGAAAATAGGAATTGGATGCTCTTATCTTCCCATCCTCCTATCCTCTTCTTTCATCCTCCTATCCTCTTTAAAATCCAATAAAAATGGCAGAGACTCCTGAATTTAAACCCAAATCATTTTGGAAGCGCCCGGAAGGCGTGACGGGTACGATTTTTTTGATTGCAATATTGGCAGGCGCAGGCTTATTGTTCGTTACTTTTTTGCCGGCAATAATTGCCTTGGCTCAGACGACGCTTTATCTAGCGCTGATGCTGGTCGGGGTAGGTGCACTCCTTTATATGATTCTCGACCCAAAAATGCGCAATCTCGTGTGGTATATGTACAAAAGCGTCATGCGCGGTGTCACCAGTATGTTTGTGCAAATAGACCCAATTGGCATCTTGAAAAGTTATGTGGAGAGCTTACAGGATAACTTAAAAAGTATGCGTACCCAAATTGGGAAGTTACGCGGTCAGATGCGCCAATTGCAAACTTTGGTGGAAACCAATGGCAAGGAAATAGCGCAGAATATGAAAATGGCGAGCGCAGCCAAGGAAAAAGGGATTGAAAACCAGATGGTGTTGGCTTCGCGCAAAGCCGCTCGTTTGAAGGAAAGCAATGAAAAATACCAACAATTGCTCCAAAAAATGGAGGTATTGTATCGGATTCTGACCAAAATGGAGCAAAATTCCGAGATTCTGATAGAAGACACGAAAAGTCAAGTGGAGATGAAAGAGCAGGAACGCAAGGCAATTCGGGCGAGTCATGGCGCGATGCGCTCAGCGATGAGCATCATTAGCGGCGACCCTGACCAACGTGCAATGTTTGATATGGCAATAGAATCCATCAATGAAGACGTTGCGAATAAAGTGGGCGAAATGGAACGCTTCATGGAAATGTCCGCTAACTTTATGCAATCCGTTGACTTACAGCAAGGTATATATCAGGAAGATGGCTTGAATATGCTGGAAAAGTGGGAAAAGGAAAGTACCCTAATGTTACTCAACAGCGATAGCACTAAATCTACCGATACTTTGGACTTAAATCGTCCGACTGCGGAACCGGAAAAACGGACGCAAAGTGGTGGTGAAAGTTATGATAGTATGTTCAATTGAGTTTTGTATACTATTTCTCTCCACATAGAAAGTGCAAAGTAATTATTTGGACTCCTTATGCTTAAGGGCAGTGTAAAGTAAAATATTTTATAGAAACTGGTTCATCCCGACAGTGGTCGGGATGACTTGAACTCAATATCAAAGCGTCTCCCGACGCTTAGTAACCAATTAAAAAACTTACTTTACACTGTAATAAGTCGTAAAACAAAGCCATGCTTGATTTTTTCGGTCGGTTTCATCCGCTGATTGTACATTTACCCATTGGCATTTTATTGCTGAATGTGATACTGGTATTTCTATCGCAGCGCGAAAAATATGCGGCGGCAAAAGTTGTTTTGCCGTTGACTTTGTTGCTTGGTGCATTGAGTGCAGTGGCGGCTTGCGTAACAGGTTTGTTACTTTCACAAAACGGAGATTACGCGGCAGCGACGTTAAGTTATCATAAGTGGCTGGGCATCGCAGTAGCCATTTTTTCACTGGGAATATATTTTTTCAAACAGCAGGAGAATCAAGTTGCAGGAGTGATTTTGGCGGTTTTGTTGTCGGTAGCCGGGCATTTTGGAGGTACATTGACGCATGGAGAAAATTATTTGACCTCCCCCAGCCCCTCCGAGAGAGGGGAGATTACTCGCTTTTCTGGAGATATTCAAACTGCTTTGATTTATAAAGATTTAGTAAAGCCTATTTTACAAAAGAAATGTAATGCTTGTCATAATGCGACGAAACAGAAAGGCAAATTACGGCTTGATGAACCAGATTTAATTTTAAAAGGTGGTAAAAATGGCGTGGTCGTGATAGCCGGAAACGTAGAAGAGAGTGAATTAATTAAGCGTTTATTATTAGAACTAAATGACGAGCATCATATGCCCCCAAAAGGCAAGCCGCAGCCGACGAAACAGGAAATTGAATTATTGAAATGGTGGATTACGGAGGGTTATTCCTTCGATAAAAAAGTAGCGGAAGTGCCTCAAAATGAATCAATTAAATTAGTATTAGCTTCGTATCAAGACGCGCCTATTGCACCCAAAAAAGACGAATTCATTCCTACTGCGACCGTCGAAAAAGCTGATATAAAAGTGTTGGATAGTTTAAAAAAATTGGGAATCGTCGTTTTGCCAATTGCACCAGAAAGTCCATTTTTATCTGTTACTTTTATTTCCATACCCAATGCGACCGATAGTTTAGTATCACAATTACAACCTATTGCAAAACAAATTACATGGCTAAAATTAAATGGTATAAAAATTAGCGACAACGCGCTTCAAATTATTGCAAAAATGCCAAATCTGACTCGCTTATCGCTAAATGATACTCCGATTAGTGATAATGGTGTAACGAATCTGGCAAGTTTATCAAAATTAAGGTATTTGAATTTGGTCGGTACAAAAGTTACGGCGAAAGGATTGGCTTCACTTGGAAAACTATCACATTTGCAGCAGCTTTATTTATATAAAATAGCAGTTTCGCTAAATGATTCTATGTTATTACGAACTTTATTACCGAAAACCGATATTAATTTTGGCAATTATCAGGTGGCGACGTTGGCTTCAGATACGACCGTGTTCAAAGCCAGTCGCTGATCCTAAACTATAAGATTGAAAACAAAATAATATGCCAGTCTATATTTCCATGCTGCGCGGTATTAATCTGGGCAATCATAAAAAGGTAAGTATGCCGGATTTGAAAACGCTTTATGATACTTTACATTTTAAAAATATAGAAACGTATATCCAAAGTGGAAATGTGGTTTTTGAATGGGAAAACGCGGATATAAAAGAATTGGAAAAAACGATTGCAAAAAGTATTTTAAAATATTATCAATTTGAAGTTCCGGTCGTCATCCGCACCTTGGAAACCATGCAAAAATTGATTGCCGGCAATGCGTTTTTGCAACGTAAAGGTCTGGACGAAAAACAATTACACGTTACATTTTTGTCAGAAAAACCAACAGCGGCGAATTTAGGAAAAGTAAACACGTTTCATTATGAGCCAGATGAATTTTTCATTATAGAAGATCATATTTACATTCTCTGCCCCAACGGCTATGGAAGAACTAAACTCAATAATAATTTCTTTGAAAGTAAATTAAAAGTAACCGCTACTACTCGCAATTGGCAGACTGTAAATAAACTCCTCGAAATCGCCACTAAGCAACCCTATGACCCTATGACCCTATAACCCTTTCCCTAACCATTCGCCTAAGCCGTTTCTCCTTTTTTATAATCTATATATCCTTTATAAGCACCCGGCACCATACTTCTCAAGTAGCACTTTTTTAATATGTTGCTCCACACAATTCAACTCATATCCCGGCAGAAATTCACCATCTGGCCTAGATTCAATCCCCTCTTTCACCCCATACACGCCGATAAATTTTTCTCAATCATAAGATTTCACTGGGAGTTCGACGACCTACCCTACCCTTCAAGCCCCATCATTGCTACATTTTCTAAAATTAACCCAAACTTAGTCCACCAATTGCAAAATTGCCAGTATCTTGTGTTGTCCGTTGGGGATATTTTTAGATATTGGGATATTTTGCTACGCGGATGTTTAAGATATTATGATATTTCGCTGCGCGGATATTTTACACACAAGTAAGTAGGCAGTTTTAAGTTGGCAGTCAGCAGTCGCTCAAAACGTTGACAATCAATATTCCAATCTGAATTTTCATTATGGTTTAAATCTGCTTGATTACTTATAACGTATTTTATTGTAATTTTTTGTATGAAAATATAATATTTAAATCATTTAAAGATAACAGAAGTAATATGACACACTGATATTGCGAGCGTCTGGCATCTGGCATCTTTTAATCTGGCATCTTAAAAAAATGGGAAAAGTTATTGCAATTGCAAATCAAAAAGGCGGCGTGGGAAAGACCACGACGGCTATCAATCTGGCAGCAAGTTTGGCTATTTTAGAAAAAAAAGTATTGCTTATAGATGTGGATCCACAAGCGAATTCATCGTCAGGCGTTGGCATTCTACCCGATACGGCGGAGACGACGATTTATGATTGTATGCTCAACGATACGCCGCCGGAGGATGCGATTTATGAGACGGACACGCCGAATCTGCATATCATTCCTTCCAGCATTAGCTTGGTAGGTGCGGAGATTGAATTGGTAAATCGCTCGAGGCGCGAGTTTGTGTTGAAAGATATTATTGACCAAGTAAAAGATCATTACGACTATATTTTTATGGATTGCTTGCCGTCGTTGGGTCTGATCACGGTCAATGCGCTCACGGCTGCGGATTCGGTGTTGATTCCGGCACAATGCGAGCAATATTCGCTGGAAGGCTTGGCGAAGTTGCAGGATACGATCAAATTGGTGAAGCAAAACTTGAATCCGAATCTAAAAATTGAAGGTATTTTACTCTCGATGTACGACAGTCGCTTGCGCTTGTCGAATGTGTTGGTTGCCGAAGTGCGTGATATTTTTAAAGATTTGGTATTTGACACGATTATTCATCGCAATTCGCGCATTGGCGAGGCGCCGAGTATGCACACGCCGGTGGTTATGTTTGATGCAAGCAGTCGCGGCAGTCAGAATTTTTTGAATTTGGCAAAAGAATTTTTAGAAAAAAATGGCGATGCTGTTGAAAAGAAGACTTTAGTAAAAACAAAGTGATAAATCAAAGACCAAGAGACCAAGAGACCGAGTGACCACGAGAGAGCGTCTCTTATTCTCTAAGTCTTTTGGTCTCTTAGTCTCTTAAAAACATGGAAAAAAAAATAAATAAAAAAGTATTTGGCGAAAAAGTTGGTTTGGGTACGCGTGCCCTTTTCATGAATATGGACCAACAAATCGCTGAGAATCAGGAGGAAGTAGTCAAGGAATTGTCCCACACGGTGGCGATGATTCCGTTGCATGAAATTGAAGTCAATCCGTTTCAGCCGCGCAATGAGTTTGATGCAGAGGCGTTACAAGAGTTGTCCAATTCGATTCAAATACACGGCTTAATTCAACCCATTACGGTGCGGCGTTTGAGTGCGAATGAGTATCAATTGATTTCGGGCGAGCGGCGGTTGCGTGCCTCCAAAATGGCAAGTTTAACGGAGATTCCGGCATATATCCGCTTGGCAAATGACCAAGAAATGCTGGAAATGGCACTGGTCGAAAATATTCAACGAGAAAATCTCAATGCGATAGAAATAGCGATTACGTATCAGCGTTTAAAAGAAGAATGTAACTTGACGGATGAGACTTTGGCAAATCGAGTTGGAAAACAGCGGAGTACGATTACGAATAATTTGCGTTTGTTAAAACTGCCACCCAATATTCAAAAATCTTTGAAGGAGAAACATATTTCTGCGGGTCATGCCAGAGCGTTGGCTGGTTTGGATGATTTTGGAATTCAAAATTCCCTTTTTCAAGAGACCTTGCGAAAGGCATTGTCGGTGCGTGCGTTGGAGAATTTGGTAAGTTCGTATAATGAAGACCGAACGAAGAAAACGCCGAACAAATCGAAAATAGGGGATGAGTACGAAAATGTACAACAACGCTTGCGCGAATTTTTCGGTACCCAGCGCGTTCAAATCAAAACGAAAGGCGATGGCAAAGGGCAGATTGTAATTCCATTTGACTCGGATGGGCAGTTGAATAATTTATTGGACTTATTGGAACCCTGAAAAACAAAATGATTTTTTTTTACATTATTGCTTGCATTCTATAATAGAATTTTCTAACTTGCGAGTAGTTCGTTCATAAAATTATTAACACCAAAATCAATTAGTCACGAAAAAAATTAACAAAATTCTCTCCAAGTGGACATTAAAAACAGTTTTATTAATCGCTCTAATGTTCACTTTTTATGAGGCAAGCGCAAAATTCTGGGGTCGAGGTTCAAGCAGTACATCTTATTCTACTGCCGCAGATGGTAGGTGTTGGGCTTATGATTGTACAGATTACTATGTATTTTGGATTGTTGTTGATAGTAAATGTGGCGAATACTATCCTGTTCCATGTAATTATTGATAAATCACAGATTTTTTTTAAAAGGATAGAGATTACAATAATCTCTATCCTTTTTGTGTTAAATTAAATAAAATGTATTCAATATTTTTGTATTGTATTATAATTATAACATTCTTGAAAGATTCTGTCGCACAAAATACATTATCTATAGACGGAACAGTTTATGACAGCATTAATTCTCTTCCTTTAGCATTTGCAAATGTTTACATAAAAGGGAAATCAATAGGAACTTTAACTAATTCCGAAGGGAAATTCAAGCTTTCAATCAGTGTTGAAGCGATAGGCGACACATTAATTACTTCCTTTGTAGGATTCAAACCACAATTACAAAGAATAGAAGGGATTACAATGAATTTAAAAATACTCCTTTCTAAGATGGATTCAGAACTTCCAGTTATTTCAGTAAAAGATAATACTCTTGAAAAAGCAGTAATTGGGGAAAATGTAAAAAAATCCGAAAGCGGTATTTGTAATTGTATAAAGAAAAACTACCAAATTAGCCGTTTTTTCAGGGATGTTCAAGGAAGAATAGGACAACTAAGAAAAGTTCTTGTTTATTTAAACGAGCGAGGTGATTTGAATTACCCATTTAGATTGAGAATCTATGAAGTAGATAAGGCTAATGGGCTGCCAGGAAAAGATATTTTGGATAAATCTTTGGTACTCATACCTAAACAAAACAATTGGTTTGAAATTAATTTAGATAGTTTAAATGTTGTCACACCGACAAATGGATTTTTTATTGGCTACGAATGGCTTTATAGCAATGAAACGATATTTTATGAAAAAAAACAAATTGAAAATGGTGGAGAAATAGATTGTTTTGGACAATGTTTAGGCTTGGTAATACCTAAATATGATACCTACGCTGTTGAAAAAGTAGAAGGAAGTGAGTGGAGTGATACAAATCATTTTAAAAATCGAAAAGGCAAAGTATATGCACCCATGATAAAAGTGGAAGTTGACTTTTTAAGCCCCAAGTGAAATTACCAAAATTTAATACTTTGATGAAAATAATAAATGAAAGCAATCTACATTATCTTTTTAATTCTGTTTATTAACCTACAAACTTGGGCGCAACAGGCAGATTCTATTGTCACCGCTCCCCTACCCGATACGCTTCTAATTCTGGATTCTACAGGGGCAAAAAAAGGCATTTTTACTTTCTTCAGCAGCGATTATCCAAATCCGAAAAAAGCGGCTTTGCTCGCGCTCGTGGTGCCGGGTGCGGGTCAAATTTATAACAAACGCTGGTGGAAACTGCCGCTGGTGTACGGCGCAATGGGCGGTATGGTGTATGCGATCACGCTTAATCAAGGTGAATATCGGCGTTTCAAAACGGCTTATGCACTCAAACTTACGGATAAACCGCACGAGTTTACGAATACGCGTTATGATGATGCCCGCATCTTAAAACTGGTGCGCGATGGCTACGATAAAAACACGCAACTTTCTTACATTGGTTTGGTCGTGGTGTATGCGCTGCAAGCAGTGGAAGCCTTTGTGGATTCGCATCTCAAGACGTTTAGTGTGGACGAGGATTTGAGTCTGCAACTGAAGCCGAGCTTTCAGCCGAGTGTGCTGGATGGGCAGCCGACGCTGGGTGTGGGGGTGGCGTTGAAGTTTAAATGATGTCTGAACTGTGATTCATTTGATTTTTGTGATTTTTTTGACGCTTAAACGTCGCTTAGTATAGTGCTAAGCGCGTCATTCTCATCATAGAAATCACAAAAATTACAGTTCAGACTACTCCTGCTCTACTTCCTCCTGATGCATCAAAAACGCTTTTATAAAGTCATCCAAATCGCCATTTAAAACCGCTTCTGTTTGGCTGGTTTGGTAGCCAGTGCGGTGGTCTTTCACGCGGCGGTCGTCGAGCACGTAACTTCTAATTTGAGAACCCCACTCGTTTTTCATTTTTCCGCCTTCCAATTTATCACGTTCGGCGCGTTGTTTTTCTAATTCTAACTCATACAAACGGGATTTTAGCATTTGCATGGCTTTTTCGCGGTTGCCGAGTTGCGAGCGGTCTTGTTGGCACACGATTACGATTCCGGTAGGTTTGTGGGTGAGTTGTACTTTCGTTTCTACTTTGTTTACATTCTGTCCGCCGGCACCGCCCGACCGAGAGGTTTGAATCTCAATGTCGGCATCTTTGATTTCAATTTCGATCGTTTCATCAATCAAGGGATGTACGAAAACCGAGCAGAAAGAAGTCATCCGCTTGCCTTGCGAATTGAACGGACTCACGCGCACGAGGCGATGTACGCCATTTTCACTTTTTAAAAGTCCATACGCAAAGTCACCATTGATTTCTAATTCTACCGATTTGATACCCGCCGCATCTCCGTCTTGAAAGTTTAACTCACTGATTTTGAATTTCTTAGACTCTGCCCACATCAGGTACATCCTATACAGCATACTTGCCCAGTCACAGGCTTCCGTGCCGCCTGCACCCGCGTTGATTTCCAAAATACAGCCGAGTTCGTCTTCCGGTTTGTTGAGCGTAGAGCGGAATTCCAACTCATCTATCGCCACGAGGGATTCTTGATATTTGGCTTCTACTTCTTCCTCGCTTACTTCGCCTTCTTTTTGAAACTCGAATAGCACTTCCAAGTCATCTACGTGCATAGCGACTGCTTTGTACTGTTCTACCCAGCCTTTATGACTTTTGATAGTTTTGAGTACGCTCTGCGCATGCTGCGGGTCATCCCAAAAGGTAGGATTGAGGGTCAGTTGTTCTTTATCTTCGATTTGGACAAGCCGTTCGTCCACGTCAAAGATACCTCCTTAGAGAAGAGAGCCTGTCTTTCAGGCTTTTAAATTGTTCAATGGTCATATTCTAATCAGTTGATTTGACGATTTGCTAATGTGCTGATTGTCATAGCGTAATCAGCGCATTAGCAAATCAGCACATTAGCATAACTTGTCCCGCAAGGCGGGATTATTCTACCTTATCCAATTCTACGTAAAAAATCAATTCCGCATTGGCGGGGATAGCAGGTGGTGAACCGGCTGCGCCATAACCCAGTGCTGCTGGAATAAACAAATACGCCTTGCCGCCTTCTTTCAACAATGCGATGCCTTCGTCCCAACCCGGAATAACCATGCCGTTGCCTAATACAAACGAAAACGGAATGCCCCGAGAAAAAGAATCATCAAACCGATCACCGGCGGTGAGTACGCCATAATAATTCACACTTACCTTTTTCTGAGCCTCCGCTTGTTTTCCGGTGCCTGGCGCTACCATTAGGTATTTCAAACCAGAAGCAGTCGTTTTAAGTTGGCTATTGATAGTGCCGCTCTTATATTGACTGACGATAGTAGCTACTCCGCTTGTCACTTCTTGTTCGCGGGCTTGTATTTTTACTTGGTCTGCTTGTTGCTTTTCGCGCTCTGCCGCCGCAGTTTTTTCAAATTCGTCTTTCGATTTAATTTCTATGGCAACCACATCATAATACAATTCTTTTACATTCTCAAAACCTTGAGGCTTATTTGGAATGGTATCAATGTTGATAATAATAGTCACACTATCCCCTACTGCCATTTCCCGCAATACCTCTTCAATGGGTGACGATTGTTTGCCAGGCTCTGGAGTAGCGGAGGCATCCACGATTTGCAAGAAAGGAGCTTGTCCAGTTAGGCGGCTAGAATTGGCTACTGAATCCGCAATGCGCATTTGTGCATGAAAGTACACATAGTCGCCAACTTTCGGTTTAGCACCTCCCGTGCTTTTTTGTATAATATACTCATAACCAGTGGGTGTACGCTTGCTCTCTTTTTTACAACCAAGTGCAAACACTACTGCCACCAATGCAATGACGACGAAAGAAAGTCTCATAAAAATTGTTTATTAATGATTTTGTAAATTCAAAATTGATTCGCTATTTCAAAATAAAGTGCAAGTTTCGGGTTTAAATTTCACTTTTTTGCAATTGCGCCTGATATTCTGGCAATAATTCCTTGAATTTTCGCAAAGTTATCTTCAAATTCTGAAAAGAATAGCCCCCCGATGCGTTTTTATGCCCACCGCCTTTAAAATGTTTTTTAGCAATTTCTTGTACAGAGAAGTTTCCTTTGGAACGCAAGGAGATTTTTACGATCGTAGGTTGTTCGGTGATAAATGCGGCGAGTTTAATATTTTTAAGTTTCAACAAATAGTTGACAATTCCCTCCGTGTCGCCCCGCTGAATATCAAAATGCTCATAATCTTCTTTAGTCAGACTGATAATAGCGGTGTGATATTCATCTAAAATTTCCATTCTATTATTTAAACAATGCCCTAGTAAACGCAAATATTTTTCATCTAAACTATTGAAAATCAAGTCTTGCAATAAATAATCGTCCACACCTAATTCGACCAATTCTGCTGCCAATCGAAACACTTTGGGCGAGGTGCTGTATTTAAACGAACCCGTATCGGTCAACATTCCAGTGAAGATGCAATCTGCTACTCTTTTATCAATTTTTTGCTTATCCCCCAATCGGTCAATAAAGTCAAATATCAATTCACTGGTCGAACTTGCCGTCGTATCCGAAATCAAATAATCCGATATATGATCAGGATACAAATGGTGGTCAATCATGATTTTCGTGCAACGATGTGCATCCGTCAATTCGCCTACTTTGTCAATCCGGTCCAAGGCATTAAAGTCCAGATAAAAAATAATATCCGACCGCTCAATCGTTTCCTTACTACGCTCGGGTTCATAATCAAAAATAATAATATTGCGCACCTCCGGCATCCACTGCAAAAATTCAGGATATTCCGAGGGACAGATAATCCGAACGGTATGTCCCAGTTGGTTCAAATAATGATACAACGCCAGCGAAGACCCAATCGCGTCGCCATCGGGGTTGCGGTGCGTCGTAATGACGATGTCTTTTGGAACCGCCAGTAACGACTTTATTTCATGCAAATGCTCCATTATTCTAATGTCATCATAAAAATAAAGAGGCGAAGTTGACAAAAAAAGGGAAATTAACCAAAAATTATTGTTGCGCTTTGTCGGTATTGATTCCCTTTAACTACTTTTGCGCCTCAAATATTTATCAATAAACCCACGAAGCTCGCCAATTGCTTATAATACTGCGTCCTTTGCGCAAAACTTTGCGTCCTCTGCGGTTAAAAAATGCAATAAGGGAAAACTAAGTGGTAATAAAAAATAGAAAATGCTTACCAACAGAACTTTCACGATGATTAAACCCGATGCGGTAAAAGCTGGTCACATCGGTGCCATTTTAGCGCACATCAATAACGGTGGTTTTAAAATCGTCGCCTTAAAACTGACCCAATTATCCAAAGAAAAAGCCGGCGAGTTCTATGCCGTGCACAAAGAACGTGGTTTTTATGGAGAATTGGTGGATTTTATGTCTTCTGGTCCGATTGTAGCCGCTATTTTAGAAAAAGACAACGCGGTAGAAGATTTCCGTAAACTCATCGGCGCCACCGACCCGTCCAAAGCAGAAGCGGGTACGATTCGCGCTTTATACGCGACCAGCATCGGCGAAAATGCAGTACACGGCTCTGATTCTGATGAAAATGCCAAAATTGAAGGCGATTTTCACTTTGCGGGAGTGGAAACTTTTTGAGGATAGGAAAATAGGAGGATGGGAGCATAGGGAGATAAGCGACAAGGGAAATCCAATCCTCCCATCCTCCCATCACCCTTAATACTGCTCATACCAATCAAATCTTTCTTGCACAATCTTTGATTTTTCCTTTTGCATATAATTCAACAGTGCATCCGCCACTGGCGAGTGTTTTTTACCTTTCAGCCAAATCAGACTCCAAGTCGTTTTAATGGGCATTCCCTTTATTGGTATAATCTGCAATTCTTTATTATGTAATTCATTTTTAATACCAATCAACGGCATGATAGAATAGCCTAATCCTGCCAAAACTGCTTGTTTCACTGCCTCATTGGAGGTAAGTTCCATCTTTTTTAATACGGATAAATTATTGTTTTCAATAAATTTTTCCATGGTTTGTCTGGTACCCGAACCTTTTTCTCTAAATATAAGCGGCAAATCTTTAAATATTTCTTTGGCATTTAATGTTTTTTTGAATTTTTGAGCGGCATTCCCTACTAAATATAATTTGTTTTGCAGTAAATCTAACTTCTCTACCTCCAGCATAGTAGGCAGGATAGAAACCAAAGAAAAATCAACTTCATTGTTTTCCAAACTTTCAATCACTTTATTTTTATTCGTCACATCCATTCGCAATTCAATCCCATCGTACTGCTTTACAAAATCCGCAAGAAAATAGGGCATTACATATTTGCCAGTGGAGACGACTGAAATTTTCAAATTTCCAGTCAGCAAGCCTTTGTATGCCAATGTTTTATAATTAATAGCATAAACTTGATTCAAAATATTTTCCGCGGCAATGGCTATTTCTTTTCCAAAATCAGTGATGTAAATTTTCCTTCCTAAAACTTCCGTTAACGGTATTTCAAACTGGTCTTGAAAATTTTTGAGTTGAATAGATACTGCCGGCTGCGTCAAATGCAATTCTTCCGAAGCCTTCGTTACGCTTTGGTTTTGCACTACTTTCAGAAATATCTGAAGTTGATTTAAAGTGTAGTTCATAAATATATTTTATGTATTTCATCACAAAGATAAATAAAAACTTATGAAATAGAACCCTCAACTTTGCGCCGTTGATTTAAAAACAAAACAAACAGATGACAAAAATTACGGTAGCAAAAGGAGACGGCATTGGTCCAGAAATAATGGATGCCACCTTAGCAATTATGTTGACAGCAGGTGCTGCAATTGAGATAGAAGAAATTGAGGTGGGCGAAAAAGTGTATCTGGCAGGCAATACTGCTGGCATCGCCAAAGAATCCTGGGATATCATTCGCCGGAATAAAGTTTTTTTGAAAGCCCCCATTACCACGCCCCAGGGTGGCGGCTACAAAAGTTTGAACGTCACGACCCGAAAATTTTTAGGACTTTATTCTAATGTGCGCCCCTGCATGAGCCTGCATCCCTTCGTGAAAACCAAGCATCCGCTGATGGATATTGTGATTGTAAGAGAAAATGAAGAAGATTTATATGCCGGTATCGAGCACCAACAAACGGATGAAGTAAGGCAATGCTTGAAGCTCATCAGCAGACCCGGTTGCGAGAAAATTGTTCGTTATGCCTTTGAATATGCCAAACAGTACGGTCGCAAAAAAGTGACCTGCTTTACGAAAGACAATATCATGAAACAAACGGACGGTTTGTTTCACCAAGTATTTGATGAAATCGCAACAGAATATCCAGAGATAGAAAATGAACATTGGATTGTTGACATCGGAGCAGCGAAAATGGCGGACACGCCCGAGGCTTTTGATGTAATTGTGATGCCCAATTTATATGGTGATATATTGTCAGATGTTGCCGCGCAGATTGCGGGTTCCGTAGGGCTGGCAGGTTCTGCCAATATCGGTGAAGAATGCGCCATGTTTGAAGCCATTCATGGTTCGGCACCACGCAGAGCCGGGCAAAATCTGGCAAATCCCTCCGGTTTGTTGCAGGGAGCGGTCATGATGCTCACTCATATTGGGCAAACGGAAGTGGCAGAGAAAGTGCAAAACGCTTGGCTGAAGACGATTGAAGATGGAATCCACACTTATGATATTTATAAAGAGGACGTGAGTAAACAAAAAGTGGGCACCAAGGAGTTTGCCAAAGCAGTAATCGCCAACCTCGGGCACAAACCAACTACTTTAAAGCCTGTTACTTATGCCAATAACACTGCTTTGAATTTACCAAAATACAATCGAAAACCAGCTGCCAAAAAAGAACTGGTCGGCGTAGATATCTTTCTACACTGGGGCGGAAGCGACCCTGACCGACTGGCTAACTGGCTACAAAAAATTGAAACTTCGGATATAAAACTCATTATGATTACGAATCGGGGTATAAAAGTGTGGCCCGAAGGTTTTGAAGAAACTTTTTGTACCGACCATTGGCGCTGCCGATTTATGCCTTTTGATAATAAAAGTATCACTAAAAAAGAGATTATTCAGCTGCTATTAGCTGCCGAAGCAGAAAACTTGGATACCATCAAAATGGAACATCTTTATACATTCGACGGGAAACCTGGATTTTCCTTGGGACAAGGGCAGTAGGCAGTAGGCAGTTTTCAGTAAACAGTTTTCAGTAGGCAGTGGGCAGTAAACAATAATCAAATATTTGACAATCAGTTATTTATTAATTTTTAATAACTGACGCTGCCTATTGAAAATGGTCTATTAAGTAGGAAGTGTTCGTACTTCCAACTTGTTATAAATTATCTTACTTTAAATAACAAAGCAATGAATATTCAAACTTTACAAGGTCAATTTAGCAAAAAAGAAGCGATTGACATTATTACGCAGCTTATTCAGGTAGAAATTGAATTCCATGAAAACAAAATGGAAGATTCAAAAAATAAAGAACATATAAAAACCAGTAAATTAAAAATTAAACAACTCAAAAAAAAATTACATGAAGTTACAAAATATATTAAGCAATATAAAGACGGAGTAGAATTAGACTCTATCACTACCATAAGTCGTAAAGGTGCAATAACCGTCGAACCCATTCATTTCATTGAAGGTACATTTCAGCCGCAAGATGCCAAAGAAATATTAATGACCTTGGTAAATGATAAAATCAATTTTCATACAAAGAGAAATTTTAGTGCAATGGAACGTTTTAATGTGGAGGATGAACTTTCCCAAAAAAGACTTCCTGAATTGGTCAAAATCAGAGAAACGGTTAGCAATATTATGAAAGAAGCAGCAGAAAAAAATAAAATAGTCAAAGTTCATTCCATGATACACATTACGCTTGAGGACGATTTATAAGGGAGGATAGGAAGATAGGAGGATGCCCTTGTTGCTTGTCCTCCCATCTTCCTATCCTCCCTTATCCAAACTCCACCAGCGTCACCCCATCCCCGCCCAATTCCGGCTGCGGATGCGACACAGTTTTTGTAATATTATATTCTTTTAGCTTGGTTTTCACCGCATTACGCAATGCGCCGCTGCCCTTGCCATGCAGAATACGCAGGTTATTAGAATTGGTCATCAAAGCCTGGTCGAAGAAATCTTCCAGCACTTTCATTGCCTCCTCCGGTCGCAAGCCGCGAATGTCGAGTTTGGATTGAAAAGCCGCGCTTTGCTGCGTCACATCAGTTTGTACGCTTCGGTTGGATTGAATTTCTAAAGGCTCGTTTGCTTTTTGTAAATCCCGTAAGTTAATGGTCATCCGCATATCGCCAATCATCACCGTTGCCCGTTTTTTGTCGAGCGCCTCTACCCTACCCGTCGCGCTGCCCGTGACCATCCGCACGAAGTCGCCGACTTTTATCACCTCATTTTTCGGTGCTCTGGCAGTCATCTGAACGTGTACTTCTTCGGAAACCGTTGCCACTTGTTCTTCCACTTGCTTGCGCTCTTCCTTCACTTTTGCGGCAAGCTCTTTGGCTTTGTCCAAGTTTTTTTCTTCTCGAATTTCGCGCATCAGCCGTTCCAAATCGCGGTTATCTTTGGCAATTTGTTGCAATTCCTTTTCCTTCAATTCCAACTTCAACTTCTTGCGCCGGAATTCTAAATCTTTATGCAATTGGTCATAATTCTTTATCAACTTCTCCACCATCTGCTCGCGCTCCGTCAGTGACGTTATTTTCTCCTGCAATTCCTGCCGCTCGCGTTGCAAATCAATCAAGAGTTCATCCACTGCTTTTTCGTTCTTGCCCGTGCGATGTTTGGCGTAGTCCAGCACTCGTTTTGGCAATTCCGTTTTCTCCGCAATTTCAAACGCATACGAACTCCCTGGTCTTCCCACTTTAAACTCATACGTCGGCGATAGGCTATCTTTATCAAACGTCATCGAAGCATTTACTAAACCTTGCGTTTTAAATGCATAAATCTTTAAATTAGAATAATGGGTTGTAATAACACCAAACACACGCTTCCGATTCATTTCATTCAAAATCGCTTCCGCAATCGCGCCGCCGATTTTCGGGTCGGTGCCCGCGCCAAATTCATCAATCAGCACCAGCGTCCGCTCGTCTGCCATTTGCACAAAATTGCGCATATTTGCTAAATGCGAACTATATGTACTCAAGTCATCCTCAATGGATTGCTGGTCACCAATGTCTGCAAAAATATGATTGAAAATCCCAAATTCCGACACTTCCCGCACCGGTACGAGCATCCCCGATTGCACCATTAATTGCATCAATCCCACCGATTTCATCGTGATAGATTTCCCACCGGCGTTTGGACCACTCAACATTACAATGCGATTATCATCATATAATACCAAGTCAAAGGGCACGGTTTTCTTACCCGATATTTTATTGCGCAGCAGCAGCAGCGGATGATACGCCTCCCGAATGCCAAAAGTCGGCTTATCCAGCAATTGCGGCATATTCGCATCCATGCGCCACGCCAGCCGCGCCTTCGCCCGTATCACGTCGAAGCGCACCAGCAAGTCCATGTACGTCTGCACCTGCGCACCGTACGGACGTAGTGTGGCACTCAATTCTTTCAAAATGCGATAAATCTCTCGCCGCTCATCGGTTTCGAGGTCAAAAATATCATTGTTGATTTCAATAATCGCATCCGGCTCAATGTAAGCGGTTTTGCCCGTCGTACTTTCGTCGTGGATAATCCCGCGAATCTTGCGCTTGTGTTCCGATGGCACGGTCAGTACGCGGCGACCGTTACGCACACTCTCCACGCTATCCGTCAACCAACCTTTATTGCGAAAATCCATCACCAGACTGCGGAATCGCTTGTCCAATTCGCGTTGCTTTTCCAAAACGGCTTTGCGAATGCGCTGCAACTCCGGCGACGCATCCGGCTTGATATTCCCCTGATCGTCAATGACTTTCTCAATCGCTTTAATCAGAAAATCCTCAAACACAATCGGTTGGATAATCTTATGTAGGCTCGGATACACCTCGCGCCGCGTGACATTGAAATACCAAAAAATATTGCGCACAAACCGCAGCACAATCGCAATGCGCTTAAAACTCTCCTCTGACAGCACATAATCCGGCACCGCGAGGTAGCGCAAGTCCTCCGCAATATCAAAATACTCGGTGATGGGAAACACATCGCTTTTCTCCAGCGTGAGCTTGAACTCCTTCACCTCCAGCAAACGCTGCTCAATGGAGCCACGCCGCGTATCCGGCACCATCGCCCGCACCGCTTCCCGCCCCAACTCGCCGAGGCACTCTTGCTCCACTAGTTCCAGCACCTTATCAAATTCCAGTCGCTCGTATAAATCTTTGGGTTCTAATAACATACGTTTTTTTTAGAGGCGAGAGCAGAGAAGCGAGAACAGAGACTCACGCATCTCTGTTCTCGCCTCTGTCTTCTCTGCTCCCTGTTCTCGCTTCTCTGTTCTATTCACAAAATTACAAAAGCATTCGTACTTCTAAACGCGCACTTTGAAAAGAGAAAACAAATTTGGGTGGGGAGAGTTCCGGTCAATTAACAAAGTTTCATTATTTTAAAAATACCCCCAATATTGGGGATAGGCAAAGTAAATTGGATGTTTTAAATTTGCAATGAAAACAATTGAAAAATGTAAAAATGGTGTAACCCGAAAAACCATAATCAAAGAGTAGGGGCAACAAAAAATTTAATTAATATGATCTCTCCAACAAATTTTCAGTCAAAACATTATATGGTTTTGCCAAGTTCTAATTTTCGTTCTACAAGCGAATTAAACTTTATAGTTAATTTATCAGGCGTAGCAGTACTTGAAAATTTTAAAGGTGCAGCCGATGGCAATTGGCACAAAGAAGTTGTGCACTTAGCTGGATATGATATTGGTATGGACAGAGTTTTAGCTCGTGTGACTTCATTATTACCTGTATTGCCATCAAATAGACCTGATGGTAGTAGTGCTTCATGGGCATTCGTACCACTGCAATGGACAGTTTATGCTTCTTTTAATTCGATATTTAATGCTGGTGGCAGCCAAAATGCAGGCTACGAAATTGACGATTGGAAAATAACAACAGGCGATAGAATAATTAATCCAAGTACTACAATAAAAGTTTTTGAGGGAATAGAAGTAGATTTATCAGTAAGAGATAAAGATGGACAAATTAATAAAATAGGTTATGAAGTAAATATGCATGGCTATTTTGGTATCCAATGGAATCCTCGAATTGATTAAACCTAATTTGTTTATTTTTTTTCGTTTCTTATTTGTTGCATTTGTATATATAAAAGGAAGAAAAACCTCCTACAACAAAAGTATTGCTGCAAGTGGGGGTGACGGAAGAACAATGGACTGTAGTTTGCTATCAGCAACAGTTCCGGCTGACGAATAAAGCCAAGCAAAAGTTCTTATCTTCATCTTTTAAATAAAACCAAGCTACTGTACCGGGCAGGACATTATAAAATCCCCCACCTGTAGCAATACTCAACGTTATGTGCAATTAAAACAAACCAGTAAAAAGAAAAATAGGTTAGGACTAAGAACAACCATTTATAAAGTTGGGGACATTAAAATAGCAAGAGGGTAGTATTCAAAGGCATTTGAAAGGGAATCCTATTTTGACGAACCCTATTATGTTGGATTCAATATTGGCGGATACGAATTAAGACAGCAACCGTTAAAGACCCATTCGACAACATGATTGGTCTAATTTATAACCCTCCTTTTTAAACGAAACGAATAAATAAAATGGCTTCTGACCAAAAGTTTGTGGATTTTGTCTTGGAGCAAATTGAAAATGCAGGAGAAATAACTGCCAGAAAGATGTTTGGTGAATATGGAATTTACTCAGATGGAAAAATATTCGGACTAATTTGCGACAATAAACTATTCGTAAAACCAACAAAATCAGGACGAGCGTTTATTGGCGAGGTGGTTGAAGCACTTCCATACGAGGGTGCAAAACCAAGTTTCCTAATTGAAAATAAACTTGAGGATAGGGAATGGTTAAGTGAATTGGTTAGAATGTCAGTAAAAGAGTTACCAATACCAAAAAAGAAAAAATAACTGCCCGCTCGCGCCGGACTATTCAATTTTTCACGCTAGCGCCGGATTGTATCCGGTGCTATTGTTTCTATGACTAATTGATTTTACCCGCTCTTTCAAAGCCTCGCACGTATCGGCGGGCTTCACCCGCTGCACTTCTACTACGGCGACTAAAGCTCGCCGGTACGCACGCGGAACGTTCTTTTTCCTATCAACAAGGCCGTGAATCATTTGACTAAATTACAACTCAGAACCTACTTAGGCAAATTAACTCCTGCGTACACCGTATCTATTTTCACTACCCAATCCAGAC
>CAZJXN010000069.1:0-27059 GCA_964549655.1 uncultured Saprospiraceae bacterium | reverse complement strand
GTTATTGCATTAATTATACAATTAAAAAAGCCCGACTACTTACAGCAGCCGGGCTTTTCCCTTTGTAAAAAACAACGTTATGATTCCCTCGTTTTCTCTTTATACTTAATCAATCGGCGTTTGAGAATGTCTACAGCGGAGTCAATCGAGGCTTCAAAAGTTTTGCTCGTTTCGCTTACGAGTAGCATTTCTCCAGGTACGCTCAAGTGTACTTCTGCGATTTTGTCTTTGACCTGCCCGGTGTTTTCGAGTTTCAACACGACGCGCGCTTCAATGATTTGGTCGAATAACTGCTCCATTTTCTGCAATTTCCGCTGGATAAAGTCCAACAATTTGCTGTCCGCTTTAAACTGTACTGATTCGGTGTACACTCTCATAACGATGTAAATTTTGGTGAAAAAATAATTGTGTTTGTGTGTTTTGGTGTTCATGTGTTCAAGTCGCACTTGATGTGGACGAAAATCTTATTTTAGTTTGTAATGTCCGACGTTTGGAGTTCTGCCTACTGTCAACTGCCCACTGCTTACTCTGTTTTCGCTTTGGGATGTGCCTGCTGGTAGACTTGTTTGAGTCGCTCGATGGAATTGTGAGTATAAATCTGCGTAGCCGCGAGACTTGCGTGTCCCAATAATTCCTTAATTGCATTTAAGTCTGCGCCATTGTTGGACAAGTGCGTGGCAAAGGAATGCCGCAACACGTGCGGACTGCGTTGTTCGATAGTGGTAACTAATGATAAATAACGATTTACAATATTGTAAACCAATTTTGGATAGAGCGGTAAACCTTTGTTTGTGAGTAGTAAATGCGTAGTGCTTGGGTTAGGAAAAGTCGCTTTTCGCAATAAAAGATAGCCTTGTAATTGTTGAGCTACTTCCGTTCCGAAAGGAAGTAAGCGTTCTTTGTTGCCTTTGCCGAGCACTTTGACTATGCGTTGTTGCAAATCAATGTCGGAAATTTTTAAACCAATCAACTCGGCGCGGCGCATACCGGTGTGGTACAATAGCAGCAAGAGTAGGCGATTGCGCTGGTCTGGATAGTCGCTCCCCCACTCCACGTCGTCAAGCAAGTGGCTCATTTCATTGGTTTGGGCATACATGGGCAGGCGCTTGCCCAGCTTTGGTGTTACAATTTTGAGCATCGGATTGTGGGTAAGATGCCCGTGCTTGCGTAAAAAGCGGAAATAGGTTTTGAGTGCAGATAATTTGCGGCGGATGGAGCGCGAAGTCAATTTATCATTCAATAAAGAGACGACCCAACTGCGGATATGAGAATGCCTTACCTCGGCGACCGAAGTAAGGCTATGTATATCGTTGATGAATTCGAGAAATTGCTCGAGGTCTTTGTTGTAAGCTACAATCGTGTGCGTAGAAAAGTGCTTCTCGTACTGTAAATATTGCTGAAAAACGGCTTGCTTCATGTCCCTTCTGTACAACCGATTTTCTGCGTCGGAATGCACTTTCAATAATAAGCTTTTTACAGGACAAAGTCAAGCGGATCGCAAAAAATATTATTATTCCGTAACCGCGTTCTCTCCGTATGTCTCTTGCTTGTACACCGCCTTCAAAACCGCAGTCCTGCGCTTTATGGAAGGTTTTGTAAAATGTTTGCGGCTTCGCAATTCTTTTAGAATGCCCGCTTTTTCGAACTTGCGCTTGTATTTTTTGAGCGCTTTGTCAATGGATTCGCTTGAATTTACATCAATAATTAGCATAAATAAACTCCCTTTGTTTATGATTTTTTCGATTGGACTGCAAAGATAATAAAACTTAGGGAATTTATCAACTTTAAAAGCGGCAGATTTTTTTTAGTGCTCCTGGTTATAAAAATTCAAAACCTTACGCAAATCCGCTTCTTGTTTCAGATTCAAGTTATTTTCCTCCACATATTTTTCCACCTGCGCTTTTTTGTTCTTCATCAATTCTAATAAAGTTGATTTGGAATACTTGAATTTTTCGGGTTTTGCGCCTTTTCCTTCCCGCAAATAATAATAATCTGCTTTTTTCAAAATGCGATAATTCTTCTCGCCCACGTCGAGCGCGATGTTGTAAGTGGGTTTGAGCAATGTTATACGGGTGTATTTCAAAACGGTGAGTGGTCCTTCTGACAAAACTTCGAAAAAACCTTTTAAATCATCAGAAATGCCATATTGACGGGTATTTACGAGCGTTGTTTGTTCTTTCCTATCATTCCATATTACTTTACGGATGGCGCTTTCCTCCACGGCTTTCCCTTTACTATCAACTAAAAATTCAACCGTGTAATCCACCACTTCCACCCGTACTTTGTAGCCCCCGACGGAGTCGCTGGCATTAGCGTCGTAGCGGCGCACCACCTCCGGGTAAAAAAAAATCTCCGCTATGTGCCAAGCCGAGTCGAGGTAAACATCGCCTTTCACACTACCTTTAGGCTGTTCTATGCCATAAATTGCGGAGCGCTGCGGATTGGGTACGAAATTGCCATAATTCAAGTTATCCCGCGTGGATTGGGTCATTTCCGATTGCCCTCTAAGTAAAGCTAAAGCATTGACTATCAAAATAAAACAAAAATAAAACTTTTTCATAGCTTTCATTTTTTAGGTTGTTGGTACAAATCCAAGGTTTCATCCCCGGGTTCAAAATCGAGATATTCAAAAATCAAGTTCATCATTTCATTCGTAGTGCCCCAGCCAAGCGTCGCGTCCTGCGGTGGAAAGTGCGGATTCCGACCATTATTGGAAGTATTGTCATAAACCGCTTCCGCATAGACCACCGAGTTTTTTGGTAATTTTATCAAATGTTCAAACTGATAGGTCATTTGCCAATTGAAATTCCAATCATCTATTTTTATAATATTAATAACCTGTCCCTGCGGCGTGATGGCATACGCTTTAAAACTTTTACCTAAAAAGTGCATATGTGGCAGCACGTTGATGAGCGAAATATCGGCAGGCACCAACGGCGAACGCACGTAAAATTTGACAACTTGATTCGCTGGAATCCTAAATGGCTTATTCACTACCCAGCTTTCATCCAAAATAAAGGTTTCAATCAGTCGGCGAGGCTTTTCTTTAGTCACGTATAATAACACTTGCGATTGGTCGGTGTCTGGCTTAGAAGATGGCGAATAATGCATATTCATCACGATATCACTGTCTTTGGGCAAACGCTTGCCAATGCCCGGCGGGTAAAGCGTGAGAAAATTGCCCGGCACCCAGCCATGCCAGAAGTAATTTACCATTTGTACGCCCCAATTCGTGCGTTGCATCACTGTATCGCTTACCGATGCTCCATCATCTGCGCGAAAAAGATGCGTAGTATCAATCATCAATCGGGCATGATGTGCCAGTTGGAGATTGCCGGGACGAACATCAATGCCCTGCACGTATAATTCTTCCTCGATGTTGGTGGGCATTACAAAAAGCCGAAATTGCTCTGTCCGGTCACCAGGAATCACAAAAGGCTTATTCATCGGGATGACCATATCCGGTTGGAGATACTCGATTTTTTGATGACTAACTAATTTTTTGGGGGCTTTGCCGCGTTTTTTTCCGCCTTGCACCCAAGCGGCGATGGTCTTAATTTCTGTATCTGTTAATCTTTTTTCATTACGAAAATGGTTAAAATTAGGGTCAGCAAACCAGGGCGGCATATAGCGACTTTCCGTCACTGTTTGTATAAAATCAGCGCGCCGCTCCACGGATTCATAAGTCTCCAACGAAAACGGTCCAGCTCCTCCTGTATGATGACAAGCGAGGCAATTTTTTTGCAAAATCGGCTGGATGTGGTCATAGTAAGTGGGGATTTCTTGTGAAAATGAAAATTTTGGAAGGAAGAAAAGAAGGAATAGCAGAGGGACGGAATAGCGGAAAGATGGAATTTTCCAATCTTCCAATCTTCCTATTTTCCAACCTTCCAATTTTCCTATTTTCCTATTTCGCATCCGATTGATTTCGTTTTTTTGTTTACAATTTCTTTTCCATTTAAAAAAGCATCTAAAGCTTCCGTGAGGTAATGTTCAGTGGTGGCCGGGCGATATTTGCCCAGGCCATAAAACCAATTATCAATCGCGCCTTGGTATTGCACTTTGCCATTTTTATCAACTAGAAAAACTTCAGGCGTAGTGGTAGCATTGAGTTGGCGCAGCAAACGATGCTTATTGTCCAAATATAAGGAAAAATTTAGTTGATAATCGTTTGAAAATTGTTGAATATCGGTGGCGGTTTCCCATTTCGTAAAAATCCCCACAAACTGTACTAATGGATATTGCCGGCTTAGTTCGGGTAGCATCCCTGCATATTTTTGACAAATAGGGCAAGTAGTTGATAAAACAATCATTACAACTGGAGCAGCAGCGCAAAGTTCCTTCAAGGATGGTGGCGGCGAAATTTGAGCGCCCACCTGCTGCAAAAAGAGAAGCCCGAATGCCCAACAAGGAAGCCATTTCATTTTTATCCTGATTGTAAAACGACAACGTCCTCCACAGATGTGGAAGACGCCGTCGAATTATTTCTAAAAAAATACACTGTAAGTTTATTTCACTGCCCAGTTTACGAAGCAGTTGAAACCGCCATTGTTCACTTTTGCACCACTGTATGTCTGGAATTCCGTACACATGGTGGTTGACCAAGAGTCGAAGTAGCGACCATCTGCGGTTGTTAATCCCCAGCTTAATACGAAACTATCCGTTGTTTTGAAAGGTCCAGCAGCTGTTCTACTTGCGTCAGCAAATACCAAAACTTCACCGTTGCCATAGTTAAACTTAGCATCTTTAAACAAGGCAAATATATCATCCTGCGAGATTTTTAAGTTGGTATTGACCCGGTTAGCAGGGACGTTACCACCTTCAATCGTACGCAACTTTTTGATACCATGAGCAGCGACCCGTGGGTTGCCTTCCTTGTCTTTGTAAGACTCATTGAATCTTACAAACAAATCGATTTTGTTAACGGTATTGAAACCATCAATAGAGACCCACTGGTAGTCCACATCAATTGCCTTTGTTTTATCGCTAGGCGCAAAATTAATAGGAGAAGCAGCGGTAAGTTTGGCATAGCCGTGTACAGCGGTTTCCCAATCGGGTACCGGAACTAGGCTCTCGTCTTTGCAAGAAGCCATTAAAAATACGACGGCCAACAGATATAGAAAAGATTTAAACTTTGTCATAAAACGCTTTTATTTTTAATTTGATAATCTAAGGAGAACTTAAAACGAATTCGTTTCAATTATCCATTTTTATCACTTGTCCCAGAAAATAGCATCTCGGTCATAAATTACATCTTTCAATGCAGCTGCGTTCGTGTTTACGGTCAATTCATCTTGCGGATAAGGCAAACGTAATGGGAATTTACGGGGCGTCAAAATAGGAATCTGGGTCGTATTCGGGAAACCGGTACGACGGAACGCATTGTAAATATCGTAACCATTGCCCCAGCTGGAAAACCAAAGCTGCTTTAATACCACGTTGATTTTAGCATCTACACTTGGTGCATCGTCAAAGCGCTTCAGCCACAGATTTACGTAAGAATCAATATCAACCTGCACGCCGTCCGGGCGTGTGTAAGGTGGGCGCGTGGAGTTTGCATCGGTTCTTGCCCCAAAATCAACCACTTTTTTAATATGATCGCGCATTGCCTTTTCAAACAAAGCTTTTGCGTCACCGCTTACATCCAAAGCTAGGATGGCTTCAATCTGGTAGTACAATACGTTCACACTCGTTATTGCTGGGAAGATACCACCACCTGGAGCCGAATTGGCATTACCGGTAGTAGAGGCACCTGGAGCAGTTACATCAAAGAAACCACCAGCAGGATAAACACCTGGCATCGTACGGAACCCACCATCCAATGGAACACCGGATGGATCGGCACGATCACGACCGAAGAAGCCCGCCAAATAATCCTTTTGCGGAGTAGTCAAAGTAGCAGTACTGTACAACTGCTGCGGAAGCGTAGGGCTTAATACAAAATAACCATACTGACAAGTTGCTACCTGTGAGCAGGGCGTCGTATTCCGGTCAGACGGGTCTGCTTGGTTGAGCACCACTTTAGTCTGTCTTCTGAAATAGTAAGAAATGCGCGGATCTTTATCAACTAGCATTTCTGCAATTGGCTGATGCAAGACATAGGTGAATCCGTTTGGACCGGTATAAGAAGCACGGTACCATGGATGACGTGGGTCAAAAGCGGAGCTAAAAGTCCTACTAAACTGCAAGGTAAAGTCTTCCACATCCGCAGCAATCATTTTGTTCTCGGTAATCAAAGCTTGGATATCGGCTTTCGCATTGGTATTGACCAAACGCGTATTCAGCAGCATTTTCATGCGTAAGCTTTTCCCAAATTTTGCCCAGCGCTCGGTGTTGCCATTATAGATGATATCACCCGTAATAGGCAGTGGTCTGAAAACTGTATTCACATTTTTAATCCCTTCATCAATGAGCTTAAGGCACTCCGCATAAACCGCCGCATCATCATCAAATTTAGCATTGATTATTTTGTCCGCAGCATCGCCTTTCGCCGCTTCCGAGAAAGGAACATCGCCAAACAAATCTACCAGCGTAGCATAGCCATAAGCTTTGAGTAACTGAGCAATGCCCAAGTATTGAGGACTACCAGTGGCGCCCGTATTAGCAGCTATCAATCCATCAAGGTCTTTGAGTGGACCCGTGTACATGTCCGTCCAAAAGCCGTTGTAAGAGCTTTGCGCCAAATTCCAGCTATCACCGCTTCCAATAATGCCCATAAAGCCCATCTGGTTATTATTCACCCCGCCTGCCAAGTTATTGAGCAGGGTATATTCTGACTGCGTCAACAGTAGGTTATTGGAAGCCTGGGCTGGGTTGTTCGGATCGGTATTAATATCCAGATCGAACATATCGTCGCAACTGCTCGCTACGAAGAAAAGCGCGATGGCTACAAAAATTTTATAATTAATCTTCATTGTTAATCTTTTTTGTTTTTGAATGGAATTGTGGCGTACCTGTTCTTTTTGCTTACAAAAAGAAAATGGGGTACAATCATCCATTTGAATAAGAAATTTGAAATTTTATCCTTTAGATATTACATTTCTTATTTCAACTTTCACTTTTCAACTTTAGAACGTTACTGACAAGTTCACACCGTATCTTCTAGTGGTCGGGTAGCCCCCATATTCCAAGCCCTGTACGTTGTTAGATGGGTTTTCCGCCAAAACTTCTGGGTCTTGGTTTACGCCTTCCAGAATGTTGGGTGCTCTCCACCAGAGGTTACGACCTGAGACCGTAATACGAGCCGAACCAATTGGCGTCTTTGACAATAACTTCTTAGGGAAAGTATAACCTAACGTTACTTCTCGAAGGCGGATGTTGGTAATGTCATACACGTTCGTTTCGTCTGCACCATATACCCCAAAACCATCGCTGAAGTGATAGTCAAATGCAGTGATACCAGTCGTATTTTTGATATACTGACCATTTTCGTCAGTAATTGGTTCGAACGTCTGTGGATCGCCATATACCCCTGGAATAACGCGTACGCCTTCCCGATCTTCAGTAGCTTTCAACTGACCACGCAGCAACAGTGCTCCCGCAGTAGTCAAGTACATATCACCGCCTTGTCTCCAATCAATCAATGTGTTCAAGCTGAAGCCTTTGAAAGAGAAGGTGTTGATGATACCGAGTTGGAAATCAGGGTTCGGATTACCAATAATTTCAAGGGTCGGCAGTGGAATTGTCAATCCCAATGATTTGTTGATTAGAATATCGCCTTCTGGTGTACGTGCATTCTTCGAGCCAAAAATCTGGCCATACTGCTCGCCTTCTCTATGAATCACACCACCGCCAGAGTCGGTCAAACCACCAATAAAGATTTCCCTACCCTCACCAGCATCTACCACGAGCGTACGGATACGCGTGAAGTTGAAGGTTGTATTCCATTCAAAACCATTTGCCATCTTTATTGGTGTCAGGTTTAGCAATACTTCCCAGCCTTTGTTTTCAATTTCACCAGCATTTACAACAGCAGAGCTAAAACCACTGGAGCTTGCCACCTGCGTAGAAGTGATTTGATCAACGGAGTTACGCTTGAACCAAGTAACTTCCACTCCAACTCGGTTTTTGAACAACCGTATATCTGTACCAAATTCGATTTCAGTGGTTAATTCGTTTACAAGATTGGCATTACGCAAGGTATTTTCCAGCGTAGCACGGTTGCGGGTTGCACCGCCAGCTGTCACGAAAGGAATACCAAGACGGTAATTCGTAACTGTTTGATAAGGGCTCGCTTCGTTACCTACTTGCGTCCATGCACCTCTGAGCTTTGCATAACCCAAGAAATTATTTGCAATACCTAACATATCTGTCAATACCAAGGAAGCATTCACACCTGGATAGAAGTAACTGCGGTTTTGCTCAGGCAGCGTAGAAGAGAAGTCGTTACGAGCCGTCAAACCTAGGTATGCAAAATTTTTGTAGCCCAACTGTAAATCACCGTAAGCAGCATAGAAACGCTGTTTGCGGATGCTTTCATTCGAGTTTTGTATGGCGGTAGCGTCCGTGTTGTTCAAGCCGATGGAAATCAGCTGATCCCCTACTACGTAGCGGCTCGTGGAAGAACGCTGATTCCAGTTGAAACCACCAATCAAACGAATATCAAAGTTTTCACCTAAGGTCGTATTAACAGTAGCGAGGTAGTTCAAGTCAATTTCCGTGTTGTCGATATTATCTGTCCAAACTTCTCCATCTGGGTCGGCAACACCACCCTGACGCTCCACACTCTTGCGCGCATCCGAGTAGCTATTGATACCACCGCGACCCGTTAAGTTCAACCAAGGCAACACATCGTAGCTCAACGCCAAGTTACCATACACTCGATTTACATTACTAGAATAACGGTTGTATTTGGTCAACCACAGTGGGTTATCCAACGCACGGTAGAATACATTCGAGCCATCTGCTGGGTTTTCAAATGGATAAGGAATACCTTCTGGATTGCTACCGTTCAAATCGAAGTTACGTGGCAAGAAGAACAAGCGGGTAAAGATAGAACCATCGGTAGCAGTGAAAGAGTTACCACCTACAATGGAGCCCGCAGTTGGTGGCGTCTGTTGCGTCGTATTTACATACGTTACATTACCAGATACTTTCAAACCGTTTGCAAGATTGGCATTACCGCCAAAGCTCAAGGAAGTACGCGAAGCCCCGGCATTCGGTACGATACCTTCGTTGGTCATACGTGAGATTACAGCATTCAAGCCCGCTTCTTTACCGCCAGCACTGATGCTTAGAGAGTTTTCCCACATCTTACCTGTTTCAAAAAATCCACCTACGATGTCATAAGGACGATAAGGTACTGCAATGGCTCTACCATTTGCATCCAATAAATTGGGAAATACCTTGTCATAACCTTGTGCCAATGCAAAACCGGTAGAAACTAATGGGTGAGGCACCGTACCTTCTGGATAACCGTTTACGATTACTTTGTTGTAAGCAGTACCGTATTGCCCGTTAAGCCGATCCACTTCCGTAGAGAAAGGAGCACCCCAGTTACCAATGAATCCACCATTGTAGTTTTGACCAGACCCCTGTCCATATGAATTCTGATAGTCTGGCAACCCCGACACTTCTTCGATTTGGTAAGAGCTGTTGTAAGTTACTTCCAAACCTTTGCGCGTACTTTTGCCGCCAGTTTTGGTGGTTACTACCACTACACCATTGGTTGCACGCGAGCCATACAACGCAGCAGCAGCAGCGCCTTTGAGAATCGTGATAGACTCGATGTTGTTCGGGTCAATGTCGAATGCGCGGCTGGAGTAAGCGTTACCGCTTGATTGCGCGTCGCGGTTACTGGTGTTGGTAGAGTTGTCGAAAGGAATACCGTCCACTACGAACAGCGGCTGAGTATTGCCGGTGAGCGAAGAGAAACCACGAATGTTAATTTTAGTGGATTGACCGGGACCACCACCTGCTCCAGAAATAGATACCCCTGGCACCTTACCAGCTATCGCCCGCACTGGGTCGGGCTCTGATTTTTGCTGTAACTGATCACCCCCCAATTCTGTAACGGCATACCCCAAGGCTTTTTTCTCGCGCTGGATACCAATCGCCGTTACCAATACTTCCGAAAGGGTCGCATCAGATTCTGCCATCGTAATGTCTAAAAGATTGGAAGCACCCAAGGTGATTTCCTGTGTGGTGAAACCAGTGTAGCTGACTACCAGCACCTCACTGCCAGAGGGCACGGTGAGGGAATAATTACCATCAATGTCAGCGACTGTTCCGGTAGAAGTTCCTTTCACCAAGATACTTGCTCCAATGAGCGGCTCGCCCTTGGAGTCTGTGACTTTACCACTTGCATTCCTCTGCGCCAGGGATATACCCATGGCAAAAAGGACCAGTGTCACAACTAGTAAGAGTTTTTTCATACGAATCCAATTTTGTTTTGCGAAAAAAGTGATTTAAAACCAAAAGTATGTCATTTGACCATTTTTGCGTACTAAAAAACGACTGTTTTTACGATATTCAAGGTTTCTTTTGGGGAGGAATTTTTTCTTGTTTGAGATATTGACGGCTAAAAACGTAGACTCTTTTAAAGATTTAACACAAAGGTATATCTTCTTAACGAATTCTTAATAAAAATGCTGCCTAAAAAAAAAGAGAAGATATAGAATTATATCTTCTCCTTGCAATACTGCCTAATTAGTGTACAAATTATAGGCACTCCAGCTTATTTTATTTTGGTCAAAGACGGCTTCTACAAAATAATTAGTAGCCCGGGTTTTGTGTTAAATTTGGGTTCGCATCTAATTCCCGCGATGGAATTGGGAACACCAGCTCGTCTGCATTGTAAGCAAATCCGCCAATGCTTGCCTTCGTACGCTTTATGTCGTGGATGCGGAAGCCCTCGTGCGCCAGTTCGCGGCGACGTTCTAAGAGGATTTGTTCCAGCGTGACAGTTGCAGCGGCAGGCAGTAGCGCACGGGTACGCACAATATTGTAATCGGCTACCGGCGTGGCGCCTACTGAAGTGCTAAGCCGAGCGTTTGCTTCTGCGCGGATGAGGTACATTTCTGCCAATCGAATCACGGTGACATTTCCAAACTGATTATTCCACTTTCCAGAGTAGGTCACGCCGCCATTTGCTTCAAAAAAGAGATTGAGTCGGTCGTCACCTGCATCATAAAGTGCTAAATGGTCTTCCAAGATTTCAATATCGCCGTCGCGCCCGCCAAAATCAGGGATGGAAAAGAAAACAGTCATGTTATTCACGCCATCCTGTGTCGTCAATTGAATGCCAAAAATATCCTCATTAGAATTTTCATCTCGACCAAACACATCCTCGTATTGTTCCAACAATTCATAATTACCGGAGGTGATCACGCGGTTCGCGGCGTCTCTTGCTTTGGCATAATCGCCTTGTTGCAAATATACCCGAGCTAATAAAGCAGCAGCAGCACCAGTGCTGGCGCGCCATTCGTTATCTTCGGGCAGGGCAGCTTCGGCTTCCGTCAAGTCTTTGATGACCTGCGTGTACACTTCGGCTACCGTGTTTCTCGCTACATTATTTTTTTCATCAATGCCACGTGTCGGTACAAGCACGAGGGGTACGCCCGGCTGTGCATTGGGTTGACCAGCTTCATACGGTTTTGCATAGAAACGCACTAATTCAAAATAAGTCAGGGCGCGAATGAATTTTGCTTCGCCTTCCACGGTTGCGCGGTCGTCTTCAATGACGATATCCAAGGCACTCAGTACGTTATTGGTCAGGTTGACCGTGTTGTACGCCGCAATCCAAGTCGTTTGTGCATCTGAGTTTTCGGCAATCATGCGCTTGTTGAAAATTTCGTCTGGACCTTCAAACGTACCAACCCACTGCAATTCATCATCGCCACCCAATAGTTCGGCGTTGCGCAAAGTGTTGCCACCGAATAGATTACCGCTGCTCAAGCCGTCATAAGCACCCAGCAATACGGCTTTCACCCGTTTGTCTGTGTCGAGTGCGATATTTTCATCCAAACCTTGTCCAGGCTGTATGTCCAACTCGTCATCACAAGCCGTGAGAGCGAACGCAAACAGCGCAAGGAGGAAACTATATTTTATAAGCAATTGCTTCATTGTCAATATTTTTTTAATAATTTAAAGATTTCGCCAAATTAAAATAATGGCTCCGATAAGTGTGGCACATTTTAGAAATGCGCCATTCGGCAATTAAAACCCAATACTCAATCCGAACGTAATCGTTCTGGGCTGCGGTGCGGAGTAAAAATCTATACCAAACGAGGTGTTATTTACAAACGCATCGGAACTCACTTCTGGGTCCCAACCATCATAATCGGTGAACGTCAGTAGGTTTTGTCCAACAGCGTATACTCTCAAACGAGACAGACGCAACTTATTCACTACACTTTTTGGAATTTCATAGCCCAAAGTAAGACTTCTCAAACGCAGGTACGTGCCGTCCGATAAGTAGCGGCTGGAGCGACCGGCATCGCCATTGCTGTAGCCCAAACGCGCTTCTGGTACGTTGGTGATGTCGCCCGGATTTTTCCAACTGTCGAGCTGGTCGGTTGTCTGATTATCAAACCAGCAAGCATTACAAGCCATGAATACATCGCCTGTTTTATGAATATCGTTTCCGAAAACGCCTTGAAACGTGAAGTCCAAGCTGATGCCTTTGTACCCAAAACTATTGGTAAGACCGCCTACAAAATCGGGATTCGGGTCGCCAAGCACTACAAATTCTGCCTCGCTAAAATCATTAGTCGTTTCGCGCTCCTTGCCTGCTGTGTTCAAATACCAAAGGGCATCGCCATTGGCAGGGTCAACGCCCGCATATTCTGCGCCATAGAACACGCCGATTGAGTTGCCCACGCGCACGACATTCATGCTGCGAGAGCTACCCGGATCAATAATCGTTTGCCCTTCCGACAGTTCTTTTACTTTATTTTTGTTGAAAGCGATATTAAAACTGGTATTCCAAGTAAAATCGCCCGTGAAGTTGGTACTGTTTAACACTACTTCTACGCCTCTATTTTCCAGCGAACCGATGTTGCGAGTGATAGTGGTGTAACCGGAGGTAGCCGGTGCTGGTACATCCAAAAGCAAATCCGTGGTCGTTTTGATGTAATAATCTATTTCACCATTTAAACGATTGTTGAATAAGCCAAAGTCAATACCTATGTCCGTCTGCGTCGTTTTTTCCCATTCCAAATCTGGATTGGATAATTGATTCGGTGATAAACCAGCTAAACCATTGTACACACTGGCGTTAAACAAACCTAAAGAATTAAAATTGCCAATCTCTGCATTTCCGGTCAAGCCGTAGCTGGCGCGCAATTTCAAGAAACTCAACAAATTATTGCCTTGCAAAAATGATTCTTCACTCAATACCCAACCTACGGAAGCCGCTGGAAAAAACCCATACCGATTGTTGGCGCCAAAACGAGAAGAACCATCCACTCGACCGCTCAAAGTGAGTAAATATTTGCGGTCGAAATCATAATTGATACGCGAGAAGTACGAAAGGAAACTGAATTCATTGATAGTAGACGTACCAAAAGAAATATCGGCAGCGCTGGCAACGGTTTTCAAGTCATCACCCGGAAATTGCTGACCGCTTACTTGACTCGAATTGGTTTGTGAATTCTGGTATTCCATTCCACCTACGATGTCCAAATGTTGTACATCGCCAAATTCAGTGTTATAATTGGCAAACACGCGAGAACTCCAATTCACCACTTGCGCGGACAATGCCTGTCCGAAACCATTCGTGGATTGTCCAGCATCGGTGCGGCTTCCAAAAAATGTGTTGTCCCGCAGGTTGTAAATATCCGCTGCCAAGTCTCCATTCAATGTCAAGTTACTTAACAATTTAATCCGCAGATAGCCATTTGCCAAAGTACGGAAGGAGACCACCTCGCGCTGTGCATCTTCTACATCTATCAAACCATTGTAATAGGTCGTCACCGGACGGTCGTACAACACGCCTTGCGAATCGCGCGGCGGTGTGATAGGTGCCATTGCGACCAACTGCATCGGCGTAGAAAACGCATTGTCATCCGAAACTTGGTCGGTGAACGTACGAGCGATGCTCATATTTAAACCCAAAGTAATGCGGTCGCTTACGGTCTGGTCCAGATTCAAGCGAGCGCTCATGCGTTCAAAATTATTGTTGACCAGAATACCGTCCTGCTTGCTATAAGCGGTACTTACAAAAAACTTCGTCTTGTCGGTACCGCCGCGCGCAGAGATACCAGCTTGGGTGGATTGACCGGTTTGGAATGCCAAATCTTGCCAGTCGGTATTGATAGCGCGGGTTTCCCAGCTATTGGAAAAGCCGGAATAGCGCCGGAAACGAGATTTCACAAAAGTAGTCCAAGAGCCCCTATCGTCGTAAGGGGTGCCTTCGAGGTCATCCGAGTTATTTGCAGCTTCTGTAAAATAAGTCACGTATTGGTCGGCATTCAAAAATTCGCGTTTATTGGTCGGTTCGCTAAAACCCGTCTGAAAATCCACATCAAACGTAGTTTTGCCTTCTTTACCACGTTTGGTCGTAATCAAAATAACGCCGTTGGCGGCACGAGAGCCATAAATAGCACTTGCAGAGGCATCTTTTAGAATTTCAACCGATTCAATGTCATTAAAATTCAAGTCAGAAAGTGGATTCAAAGCTGCACCGGTGATATTTTGAGAAGCGGTGGTAATGGGCACACCATCCACCACATAAAGCGGCTGATTGCTGGCACCGATGGAAGACGAGCCGCGCACCCGCACCCGAATGGCGCTACCCGGTTTTCCGTTGACCGATTCTATAAAAACACCAGCAGTGCGTCCTTGCAAGGCTTGTTCTACACTGGCTACCGGCAGGTTTTGAATTTCCTCGCCGCTTACTTTGGCGATGTTGCCGGTTAGTGTGGACTTAATCTGGGTGCCGTAGCCAACTACCAAAACTTCTGATAATTGAGAAGATTCTGTGTCAAGCGTGATGTCTAATACATTGCTGGCACCTACTGCCAGTTCGGTCGTGCGATAACCCGTATAGCTAACCACCAGCTTCGTGACCCCTTGGGGCAATTCGAGCGAGTAGTTGCCGTCCAAGTCTGTAGTCGTACCCACGGAAGTGCCTTTTGCAAGCACCGTGGCTCCGATGAGTGCCTCGCCGTCGTCAGCAAGAATCCTGCCGCTGATGGCGCGTTGTGCGAAAGCAGTGCTTACCGTCACAACGATTAGCGCAAAGAGTAAAAGAAATTGCTTCATGTTGAGAATAGCATTTGGTTTAAAAATAGAAATCGGAGATATGATTAAAAGAGTTACCCCTTCAAACCGTTCTGTTTGAGCCGCAAAGATGTGCATGGAATTATATTATTGATCTGGTGACTGGAGTCATCAGATCATTTTTTACGCGAAGCTGGAATAGAGCAGTTTACGCAAAATTTACGTTAAGATAACGTTTGTTTATCCAATTAGCTGCCTGAGATAGAGTTGAATTGTGTTTTCTAAGCCAAAATAAAGCGCATCGCATACGAGCGCATGCCCGATGGATACTTCGAGTAGCCCCGGCACCTTTTCTTTGTAATATTTTAAATTTTGCAAATTCAAGTCGTGACCAGCATTGATGCCGATGCCGATTTCATTTGCTAATTTCGCACAACGCGTGTGCGCTTCGACGGCTGTTGCTGGGTTTATTTCAAATTGCTGCGCGTAATGTCCGGTATAAAATTCAATTCTATCTGTACCTATGGCTTTCGCTCCTTCTACCATTTTTTCTACTGCATCTACAAAAATGGAGACTCGAATCCCTGCTGCTTGTAATTGTGCAACTATATCCGTCAAAAAGTCTTTATTTGCAATCGTATTCCAACCTTGGTCAGAGGTGAGTACGCCGGGCGCATCGGGTACAAGCGTGCACTGGTGCGGGAGATTGTCCAATACCAATTGTAAAAAAGTCGGCTCTGGATTGCCTTCTATGTTGAACTCTGTGGTGACGATTGACTTTAATAAAGGCACATCGGCATAGCGAATGTGGCGTTCGTCTGGACGTGGATGCACGGTGATGCCTTGTGCGCCAAAAGTTTCGCAGTCTTTTGCAATTTGTAAAATATCCGGTAGATTGCCGCCGCGTGCGTTGCGGATAAGGGCGATTTTGTTGATGTTGACGCTGAGTTTGGTAGTCATGTGTTTTAGTGTTATTGTCCGAGGACGTTATTGAATATAATACTGAAACACAATAACGCCTTAACACCAAAAAAAATAAAAGTAAATTTACGAAAAACGTAGGAATGAATTTTCAGAATGAAGAAACGGCTACATCTATGCCCCAAACACCAGTACCTTGGATGGTCTTATTATGGCTTTTATTGGCGACGATGCTGGGTACAATCGTGGGCAGCAGCTTGGCTTACGGCTGGGTAGCCGCGCAGGGAATGGATTTTCAAACCGTCGTTTTCAGTCTAAATGAAAATAGTCCGCTGGTACAGCGCAACGCGGTACGCATGGCGAATTTGCTGAATCACGTCGCCGCTTTTACATTACCAGCACTTTTATTAGGGCTGATTTTATATCGAAATCGTTGGATTGAATATTTCAAACTCGACCGCTTTCCAAGTGCAATCTTAGTGTTTGCAAGTTTATTTTTTGTAATTGCTTCTTTTCCATTTACTCAGATTACATACTGGCTCAATAAACAAATTCCGCTGCCCACTTGGTCTGCACAGATGGAACAAGCGACCGAAGGAATGCTGAAAGGGATATTGGTGATGAATTCTCCTATGGAATTATTTTTTAATCTATTCGTCATAGCCGTAGTTCCCGCCATCGGAGAGGAGTTGGTTTTTAGAGGCATTTTACAACAACAATTGGAGCGCATTTTCCGCCGACCGGCACTCGCCATTTGGGTCACCGCTATTATTTTCAGTGCCATTCATTTACAGTTTGCTGGTTTTCTGCCACGTGTGGTGTTGGGCGCTGCGCTTGGATATGTTTTTTATTGGTCGCGTAGTCTTTGGGTACCGATTTTGGCGCATTTCTTGACGAATGGATTACAAATAGTAGCGCAATACGCCACCGGCGGCGCGTTGACAAAAGAAGAAACGCTGCAATTGGATATGAGCGATTGGCTATTAGGGATTGGTTCGTTAATTCTCGCGGTAGCCGTGGGGCGTTATTTATGGAGAAAGGGTGATGAGGTGAAAGGGTCATAGGGTGATGCGGGATGAAAGCATTCAACCACTAATTAGGGAGAGAAAACTTTGCGTCTTTGTCTCGCCATCCCGCCATTCGACGGGACAAGTTGCGGCGGGATGAAAAAATTTATGGGAGACCAAGTAACCTACGCTGCGTCCTTAGCGAAAAAAACGCTGCGAGGGCTGTAAGAAGCGCAAAACCTTTGCTGCTTTGCGTGAAAGTATGACTAACTTTACCCACTTTTTACATTGCTGAATGATTACATGAGAAGCCGAGTTATTACTGCTATATTTTTTGTATTAGTCATGTTGGCTGGCGTATACGTGAGTCGCTATACCTTTGTGTTGCTGTTTGGAGGCATTGCTGCTACTTGCTTGTGGGAATTTTACAGCATGGCGAATCTGGAAGGATTGGTGCGGCGTGTGCTCAGCGTGATGTTAGGTATGACCACTTATACGGTCGTGGCTATTTTTCAATTGACTACACTGGATGCAGAGGTCACGTCTTTAATCGCGCTACTCCTATTATTTTTTCCCCTCATATTTTTATTTTTTCTCTTTGAAATGTATGCCGCCTCCGAAAAACCCTTTCAAAATATTGCAGCTACCACAATGGGCATTGTCTACATCGGTATTCCATTTACGCTTTTGGAGTGGATTGCGCTGGACGCGGATTATCGCCCGAATCTGGTGTGTGGATTGCTTTTGCTCACTTGGGCGAATGACACCACTTCTTATCTCATTGGTTCACGTATCGGTAAGACGCCGCTCCTACCGCGTATCTCCCCCAAAAAAACGTGGGAGGGAACGTTATCTGGGATGGTGGCAACATTATTATCCGGCTGGGGTATGGGATTTTTATTTCCTGAGTTACGGGCAGCGGATTGGCTGGTGCTGGCAATGATTGTCATCGTTTTTGGCACTTTAGGGGATTTGGTAGAATCAATGTTCAAACGCAGCGTACAAATCAAGGACTCCGGCAGCATCTTACCTGGGCATGGTGGCTTGTTAGACCGTTTTGATGCCTTTATCTTTTTTCTGCCTTTCGCAGCGGCTTATTTGCTTTTAACGAAATAGTTTGGAATTTTTTTTTGAACATTTTTTTCACCTATCCGTTGTAAAAGATTCGGGTATCGTTTTCTTCAAATTCGCTCATAACAAGGGATTTGCCGTCGTTACCTCAAAATGCGAGCGCAATTTATTTTTTACGCTGTTCTTACTTTTTTGTCATAAAGTTTCCTCTTTTCCCATTTAAAAGAAAATTTTCCTACTTATATCCTGATGTAAAATCGCATATAAAATAATTTAAATAATTTATTTTTATACAAAGTAATTATTTTATTGCCAATATGTTGCAATACACATTTACAACAAACAATATACGTATTATTTTATAGTTTTTCCCCGCTCTCTCTTTCATGCAAGGCAATTCGAAAAAAAATATCCTACTTTACCATGTCACAAAAAAAATATTTTTAGAAAGATTATTTTCTACTAATTCTCCTTCTTTGCATTAAGAAGTTAAGTTATCGGTATTGCAAGAGACGGTTTTCACTCCCAAGCAAATAGTTTCAGCTCAAACAAAAAATCATTTATCCACAGAATTTTATTCTCCTGATGAGAATCAGGTTTTTAAATAAAGATTTAGTGTTGTTCATAGTGTTTGTTTTCCCCTGTCTGGAGCAATCTACGACAGGGTTTTTTTTTGTAAAAAAGCCTGTCATGCCAGTATGCTTACAAAAGCACATCCTAAAGTGTCTTATCTTTGTTGCCATTACCGACTAATAAATCACAATTAACAATTCCTGATGCTACCCAATATAAAAAACCTGCGCCAAGATTACAAACTCGCCAGCTTAGACAGCACTGATGTAGCTGCAAATCCGCTGTTACAATTCAAAAAATGGTTTCAGGAAGTGCTTGATGCCCAGCTCTTAGAACCAAATGCCATGACACTGGCAACTGCCACAACAGATGGAAAACCTACCACTCGGGTCGTCCTCCTCAAAGGTTTTGATGAAAATGGTTTTATTTTTTACACGAATTATAACAGCCGCAAGGGCATTGCATTGGAAGCAAATCCCTACGTAGCGCTCAATTTTAGTTGGTTGGAATTGGAACGGCAAGTCCGCATAGAAGGTAAAGCCAACAAGATAAGTGCGGAAGCATCTACTGCTTATTTTCAAAGTCGCCCCAAAGGAAGTCAAATCGGAGCTTGGGCATCGCCGCAAAGTACCGTCATTCCTAACCGAGTCATATTAGAAGAAAAAGTGCAACAACTCACTAAAACCTATGCCGACAAGGAAATCCTACCCCGCCCAGAACATTGGGGAGGTTATATCGTTCTGCCTACTTTAATCGAATTTTGGCAAGGACGTACCAGCCGGCTGCACGACCGGATTCAGTATACTTTACAAACAGATGAAAGCTGGAAGATAGAGCGGTTAGCGCCTTAACACAGTATTTATGTGCTAATGTATTTATGTGTTCATGGCGCGCATGACGCTTACATAAGCACATAAACACTCCAACATCATCTAACAGTATTGGTCAAACGCCATTTCCAGATTCGCAGCAATCATTTCTGCCGAACGCCCCTCAATATGATGTCTTTCTAAAATGTGTACCAATTTACCTTCCTTAAACAGCGCAATAGACGGCGAGGAGGGTGGATACGGCAGCAAGAATTCGCGCGCCTTAGCAGTAGCCGCTTGGTCTACCCCCGCAAAAACAGTCACCATCTTCGCGGGTTTTTTTTCATTTTGCAATGCCATCTTCACGCCCGGACGCGCATAAGCAGCCGCACAACCACACACAGAATTTACGACCAATAACACCGTTCCTTCCTCCGCTTCGAGCGTCTCTATCACGGCGTCCGCCGTTTTCAGGCTCTCAAAACCTGCACTTGTCAATTCTCTCGCCATCGGCGTGGTTAATTCTATCGGATACATATATTATTTATTTTTTGATAAGTCCTACAATCGAATGCTTGAACAAAAATTATACACCCAATCGGCAGAATAGTTCAATATATTGTCAAATTTCCACCTTCCACCATTCCGATCATTAAAGTTGTTACTTACCGACAATTTTTGAAAAAAGAAGGCACTCGTACTACCAACCTTTGGTTAGTTCACTACATTTACATTGTTAGGTACATTACCACTTATTTAGTGGATAACGCAGCCCTTTCTAAATTTAGTCTTATATCCAAATTGGTAATAACATGAAAAAATTCCTGTTGTACAGCATTTGTTTCCTGCTTTGTAACGCATTCACATTCAAAGCAATAGCGCAACTCCCAGAAGGTTTCGCCCAAGTACGCATCGCAGAAAAACTCGACCCCACCGCCATGACCATAGCTCCCGACGGACGCATTTTCATCACCGAAAAAAATGGCAAAGTCCGCATTGTAAAAGATGGACAATTACTCCCCGACCCGTTTGTCACTGTCGCCGTAGACAATTTCAATGAGCGCGGCTTAGGCGGCATCGTACTTGACCCCAATTTTGACCAAAACTATTATTGCTACTTATTTTACACCGTTCCCGGTTTGAATCACAACCGAGTCAGTCGCTTCACCGCAAATGGCGATTACGCGATTCCGGGCAGCGAGCAAATAATTTTAGACTTAGAACCACTTGCAGGTACAATTCACAATGGCGGGGCGATGCAATTCGGTCCCGATGGCAAATTGTACATTTCGGTGGGCGATGGCGCAAATGGAGCTACGGCACAAAATCTAAATAGCCTTTCCGGTAAAATATTGCGAATTAATTCCGATGGTAGCATTCCACAAGATAATCCATTTTATAATCAAACCACCGGCAAGTACCGCTCCATCTGGGCACTCGGCTTTCGCAATTCCTTCACATTTGCCTTTCAACCCGGCACTGGACGCTTATTTGCCAATGATGTAGGCGGCGAGCGTTTTGAGGAAGTCAATCAGATTGTAAAAGGCGGCAATTACGGTTGGGATAGAATAGAGGGCTATCGCGCTGGTCAGCTTCCGCCAGATAATTATCAAGAACCTTTCTATTCTTACGGTCACAACGAAGGCTGCTCTATCATTGGCGCAGCATTTTACAATCCTCAAATTGCTACATTCCCACCGCAATACGTCGGCAAATATTTTTTCACCGACTACTGCCAAGGATATATGAAAGTCCTCAATCCCGAAACCGGTAAAATAGAATCTACGTTCCTCACTGGTTTGAATCAGCCGGTACAAATACTCGTTTCCAACGACGGCGATTTGTATTATCTCATCCGATCTGGAATAGGCGGCGGCTCTATGCAAGACAACACCAGCACAAATAACGGTAGCCTTTGGCGCGTACTTTACGAAGGAAGCGGCGCACCATTTATTGCATTACAACCCCAATCCGTGACGGTTCCAGTAGGCGAAGACGCGACGTTTCGAGTCCAAGCATCCGGCAAGCCACCTTTGACTTATAAATGGTATGTGAATGAAATCCTCGTAGCGAATTTGAACGACCCAACCTTCGTTTTTAAAAGTGCAGCACTAACTGATAACGGCAAAAAAATAAAATCCATCGTAACCAACGCCCAAGGCGAAGTCATCAGCATGGAAGCCATTTTATTTGTAACATCTAATACGCGTCCGACCGCCGTCATCACTCAACCCGCAACTAACGCGACCTATCGCGCAGGCGAAACGGTTAACTTTGCTGGAAATGCGACCGATACAGAAGATGGTGCTTTGAATGCCGAAAAATTGAGCTGGCGCATTGATTTTCACCATGATGAACATATCCACCCCGCGCTTGACCCGACGGATGGAATTGCCTCCGGTTCGTTTCGAGTGCCACAAATCGGGGAGATTGATGACAATGTTTTTTATCGAATTTATTTAACAGCCACCGATAAAGGCGGACTTTCTAAAACAACCTTTCGAGATATTGTTCCCATAAAAACGCAATTTACAGTCGCTACAGAACCTGCTGGTCTGCCTATTAATATTGATGGAAAAACGGTAGCAGCACCGTTCACAGTCACAAGTGTGGAAGGCATTCGCCGCACGATTTCCGCACCTGCCACTCAAATCGTTGGCAATAAATTATATTTTTTCGACCAATGGCACAATGGCTCGAAGGAAGACTTTTTCACCTTTTTGGCTGGCGAAATGACCAACATTACCGCTCGTTACATAGTTGCTAATTTAGCAATCGGCAATGGCACCGGTTTGAATGGAAATTATTACCAATTTGCCGCCAATACAAATCCAGATAGTGCTTTTAATTCCATCCCCAAATTGACGCGATTGGATTCCGTTATCAATTTTGATTGGGGTCAAAATGCGCCAGATGTTAAGTTGACAAACAATAATTTCACAGTCCGTTGGACGGGCAAAGTGTTAGCACCCTTGAGTGGCACGTTCACTTTTTACACCCTAACCGATGATGGCGTGCGCCTTTTTGTAAACGACCAATTGCTTATCAATCAATGGATTCCACAAGCAGCAACCGAATATAGAGGCACGATTACACTGGAAGCCGGCAAGCAATATCCGATTCGGATGGAATTTTATGAAGCGGGTGGCGAAGCCGTCGCGCGCCTGCAATGGAGTAGCGATAAATTGCCGATACAGGTCATTCCGACCACGCAATTATTTCCAGACCGCTTGCCCAAAATTCCGGCAGGCGAAGTTTTTGACATTCGAGTGTTCCCCAATCCTGCTACGTCCAGCATTTATCTTGATATTGACACCAAACTCAGCGACCGCGTCACGTGGCGCGTATACGATGCGCTTGGGCGCGAAATGAGTCAAGGACAAGAAACCGCAACGCAAGGTGCAAATCGCTTTGAAATTAATCTAACCAATTTAGCAACAGGCGTTTACACCATAAAAGTAAGCGGTAAAAATAATATCAACGGACAAAGAGAATTTGTAAAATATTGATTCTATGGGTCAGACGACTTGAAGTCGTCTGACCAATTTACCCGATTTACCATACAAATGCTGAAAAACCTTTTGATTTCAATCTGCTTCATCATCGCGCTCCCCAGTTTGCAGGCGCAACAGCGCACCGACAGCATTCCAGCCATCGCTGACCTGACGACGCTGCGGCTCACCGGCGATTATCGAGGCATTAAAACCGTGGATGTACTGGCAATCCTGCGCGACCGCTATGGCATTCGTTTTTATTTTGAACCGGATTTGCTGCCGGATTATCCGATTGATGTTCAATTTAATGACGAGATCTTTCTGGAGGCAATGCAAAATTTATTAAATGGGACGAATTTAGTAGCTGCCAAAATAATGCCCGACGCTGCTATCATCGCTCCAAAAACGAATCTGACGCGGGAATATTCTAACAAAATTGTAGCGGAATGGGAAGCAGGTAATTTAAAATATCCCGAACGTAGACTGTTCAAAGAAATGCAACTCACATTCGGTAATCCAAATAAAGTCACGTCTGATAAAAAATTTACATTCAAAGGCAAAGTCACAGACGGCATTACGGGCGAACCCGTAGCTGGCGTGATTGTGCGCAAGTTGAATTCGCAAAGTGGCAGCGATACGGATGGCGCGGGCAGGTTTGAATTTCCATTAGAATTAGGCACGCATTCTATTGACATTCAATTTATTGGCTATCAAACGATTAAATTACAACTGGCTTTGTATGAAAATGGGCAGGCAAATTTCACTCTGGACCCGATGGAGACGAGCCTCGAGGAAGTCATTGTGAGAGCCAAAGCCGATGACATCAAAATCCGTTCCACCCAATTGGGCGTAGAAAATCTGACGGTGAAAAGCATCAAAGAATTACCCACTGCACTGGGCGAGGCGGATGTGATAAAGGCACTGCAAACCTTGCCCGGCGTGAGTACAGTAGGCGAAGGCGCATCGGGCTTCAACGTGCGCGGCGGCAACACTGACCAAAATCTCGTGCTACAAGATGGCGCTCCCATTTTCAATACAGCACACGCGCTGGGCTTTTTTTCGGCTTTCAATCCTGATGTGATTGGTGATGTTTCGTTGTACAAAGGCAGCATTCCGGCGCAGTATGGCGGGCGGCTTTCGTCGGTGCTAGAGGTGCGCATCAAGGACGGCGATTTTCAAAACTGGCATGGTGCGGGCGGTCTGGGATTGGCGAATAGTCGGCTGGCGTTGGAAGGTCCGATTTGGCGCAATCAAACTTCTATCATCATCGGCGGGCGGATGTCGTATTCCGATTGGCTGCTTCGCCTGTCGGGCAACGAGAAAACGAATACCAGTGCGGTTTCTTTCCGCGATTTTACAGGCAAAATCACGCAGCGGCTGGGCGAGCGGCACAGCTTGTCTTTATCCGGTTTTCACAGTAATGATTATTTTCGGTATGCGCAAGATTTTGGGTATGAATGGCAGACGGAGTTATTCACTCTGAGTTGGAATTATTTATACTCTGATAAATTGTCTTCGACTTTCAAAGCCATTTCCGGTGATTATAAAAGTGAATTATTTGAACCTGGTAGCGCTGCCGCTTTCAAATTGTCTAATGGTTTAAAATATTATGTAATAAAAGAAAATATTTTTTATCAAATTAATTCTACTACGCAATTGAATGCTGGTGCGGAATGGACGCGCTACGAGGCAAAACCGGAAACGCTGCTCCCATACAACGAAACTTCCAGTGCCATATCGCAAAGCGTACAAAAAGACCTCGGCGACGAAAGCGCGATTTACGCCAATGCAGAAATCAAAATCAGTCCACGCTGGTCAATTTCGGCAGGTTTGCGCTACGCATTTTTTCGACAATTAGGACCACGAGACGTTTATTTATACAAGGACAATGAGCCACAAACGCCCACTACCACGATTGACACCGTTGGCTACACCCAAGGAAAAGCCGTGCAAACGTACGATGGCTGGGAACCGCGTATGTCGCTCAAGTACGAATTGAGTCCAAATAGTTCGCTGAAAATCGGCTACAATCGCCTGTGGCAGTACATTCACCTCGTGTCGAGTACGGCTGCTGCTACGCCCGTGGACGTTTGGCAGGTAAGTACGCGCTACATTCCGCCGCAGTCTACGCATAGTTTTTCGGTGGGTTATTTTCAAAATTTGAAGAAGAATACGTGGCAGTTATCGTTGGAAGTTTATTACAAACAGTTAGAAAATTTGATAACATATAAAGATTTGCCAAAGTTATTATTAAATAAGCAGTTAGAAACCGAATTAATTTCATCGGAAGGGAAAGCGTACGGCTTAGAAGTGGCAGCTCGAAGAACAACGGGCAGATGGACCGGACAGCTTTCGTATGTGTATTCCCGCACACTCCAGCGCACGACGGGCGTATTTCCTACTGAACTTGTCAACGCCGGAGAGTGGTTTCCAACCAATTTCGACCAGCCGCATCAAGTGAATCTAAATGTAAAAAGGCAACTGAGTCCGATAACTTCATTGACGCTTGGTTTTATTTACAAAACCGGGCGACCGTATACCTTGCCTACCTCCAACTATTCGGTGGGGGGTATTGTAGTTTCTAATTATTCGCCGCGCAACGAAGGGCGTATTCCTTCGTATCATCGGCTCGATTTTACGTTTAATGTGGATAGAACTGCCGTGAAAGACAAAGGATTGCGCAGTAGTTTTACCTTTTCTATGTACAATCTATATTTTCGCAAAAACGCTTTCTCGGTCTATTTCAAGCGTAATAATTTTAATCAACAACAGGCGTATCGTTTCGCTTTAATCGGCACGGCGATACCGGCTTTTTCTTGGAATTTTATATTTTGAGATGGGACACTGATTTTTAAAATGATTATGGTTTTTTATGATTTTAAAATGCGCTTAAATAAATTACAATACATTCTTAATAATCTTAAAAATCAGTGTCCTCTTAAACTACAAATATGAATTATTTTAAATTAATTTATAAAATCCTACCCGTCTTTTGCATTTCCATGCTATTGCTGACTTGCGAAGACCCGATTGCCTTTGAGCGCGGTAAGAAAGCAGATTTGCTCGTGATAGATGGTAAAGTGAATGCCAGTGATACTGTTCAAACTGTGCTGCTCACGCACACCGATGTGGTGGGGCGCAGTGCTCGATTCCCACCAGAAGTAGGTGCGACGGTGATTTTGATTGAAAATGAAAGCCAGCGATATGATTATGTAGAAATAGAACCGGGCATTTACAAATTATTTAATTTTACACCTAAGGTGGGCAATACGTACCGAATTGATATTGAATTAAGTGATAAAAATCATTATACCTCTCAACCGGAAATTGTGCCACAGCCCGTACCGATTGATTCTGCTTATGTTATATATGATGGTAATTTAAAACTTTTTACTCAAGTGGCGATTCCTACTGATGACGACGGACCCTACTTGCGCTGGCGTATTCGGCACGTTTATCAGCACACAGACCAATATTGTGGCTTTCCAGACAATATTACAACTTGCTACTATGAATTGAATCGCGCTACGGATAATCAACTCGTACTCTTGCTCGACGGCAGTGAGTTGGCACGCGGAGCTGTCGTGCAGGCTCCTATTATAGCAACACCGGCGATAGACAGCATTTTTGGAGAAATTACTTTTTATACCATTTATCAAGAGGCACTCACACTTTCAACCTTTCGATATTGGGAACAAGTGAATCGGTTGTTGGCACAAACGGGTAGTATTTTTGATGCGCCGCCGGGACAAATTCGAGGCAATATTATAAATGTTGACAATCCGAACGAGTTGGTGTTAGGACTTTTTTATGCCACTTATGAGGCGATTGCTTACGTAAAAACCTTTCCGGCCGATTTTGCACCCCTTCAATTGAGTTCTTACTGCGGCATTCCGGGTATATTTTCTAATCCCTTTCCTGAAGACTGCTGCGTTTGTAGACCTGGTATTCCTCGACCGGATTATTGGAAATGAATAATGAATAATGAATAATGAATAATGAATAATGAATAATGAATAATG